>NZ_JBFHGC010000541.1:0-1934 GCF_041583315.1 Ilyobacter sp.
AGTTCCTTATACGATTTCATTTAGTAAAGTAATAGTAGAACTCATCCCTCAAATGGGAAAAGATATCGCTCCCCTGTGGTGGGCACTTTCTATGGGTGTCTGTTTCGGTGGTAATATGACATTGGTGGGAGCTGCTGCAAACATTGTAGGAGCTAATATAGCAAAAAAAGCAGGAAAGGAGATAGGGTTTTTTCATTTCTTTAAATTTGGAATAATCATTACACTTCAATCTCTTATCTTAAGCATTGTATATCTGTTGGTGAGATATTTTTAAAATATAACCACTAAAAAAGCCCCATAAATATGGGGCTTTCAGAGTGTAGACAAGCAGATTTGATAAAATTTATTTTTATTAAATTTGCTTTTTATATTGTAATTTTTTTTTTAGAGATTTTAAAAAAAGTGTTAAATATTTTAAAAATAGACAAAAGAAATCCATTTTTGGACTTCCAAAGCGCAAGTTTTTTTAAATTCATGCAAGCAAAAATAAGGTTTAGCTCCATTTTGATTTTAGCTAATCCTTTCAATTGTGTATATCTCATTCTATGATTTTCTTTTGCATCAGCAAAAACGCGTTCTATAGTTTCTTTACGTAGGTTATAAATAGCCTTAGAACCAGTTGTGTGTCTAATATCTTCAACTTTTTCCATATATTCTTCCCAAACGTGCCTGGTTACTACTTTCGTTGAATTCTTGCTTTCGGTACATTTAACAGAATACAAACAATTTTCACATATTCTAGGATTACTTTTATATTCTTTATATCCATTTCTATTTGTTGTTGAATACTTTAATATTTGATCTCTAGGGCAAAGATAGCAATCATTTTGTTCATCGTAAACATAATCATATTTTTTATAGAAACCTTTTTTACTCATTGGTCTTTTATATGGCATAATTGGAGTTTTATTATCTTTAATTAATAATCTAGCAATCGCTGGAATTTTATAGCCTGCATCAAGAACATAATTTTTAATATTTGGAAATTGGGTGTTTAATTTGGAATATAAAATAGGAAAGCTTGTTGAATCATGAGTGTTTCCGCGGGTTACATGAAAATTGAGAATAAACCCATTTTTATCGCATGCGGTATTAGAAGAGTATGCAAAGACTATTTTGTGTTCCCCTTTATGAAAGATCCCACAGTCAGGGTCTGTAGTACTTATTTTTGTATTTTTAAGTTCATGATTTTCATCAAAATTTAGTTTTTTTTTCCATGAATTTCTCGATCATTTAATATTTCTTTTTGAAGTTCATCTTGATAAAATCTAGCTGTTTTTTCAACTAGTTCATTTTTACTTTTTTTATTATTGGCGCAAGCTTTTATATGAGTTCCATCAATGAAAACTGAAGTGTCATCAAAAAAATTAAGACTAATAATTTCATTAATAATTTTAGAGAAAATAGTTTCAAAAATATTTGAATCCTTGAAACGTCGAGAATAATTTTTACCAAAAGTTGAAAAATGAGGAATAGGTTCGTTAATTTGATATCCAAGATACCATCTGTAAGCAATATTCACGTCAATTTCTTTAATAGTCTGACGCATAGATTTAATTCCGAAGATATATTGAATGATTATTATTTTAAAAAGGACAACTGGATCAACACTTTCTCTTCCATAAGGACTATATAGATGTTTAACTTCATCATAGATAAAGGATAAATCAATTGCATTTTCAATTTTTCTAATAATATGATTTTTAGGAACAAGTTCATTTAGAGAGAATGTTGTAGAAACTGTTCTTTTATTTAACTTTCTAACTTTCATCATAATTAATCGCCTCCTAATTAGAGGATACCTAAAAAATCTAAAAAAACCAAAAAAAAAGACTGTAGAACCTTTTGTCTACAGTCTGAGGTGAAATTAATAATTTCATCTTCTTTTAATTTTGTAAGAAATGGTGACCCTGACGCGATTCGAACGCATGGCC
>NZ_JBFHGC010000542.1:0-1933 GCF_041583315.1 Ilyobacter sp.
ACCTCCAGTAATTTGTTCCAAATATCTCATGGAAATTTCCTCAAAAATCTTACCATATTCAAGTCCTTCTGCAGTGAGTTTTACAAATACATTCCTCTTGTCTAGACAACAATTTTCCTTTTCTATTAAACCTATTTCCACATATTTTGATATTATATCACATAGAGTAGATTTTGATTTTCTCCATTTTTCAGAGATCTCTTTAAATTCCAATTTATTATTATAATTTAATAATATCATAAAAAGCCCAAAATGTTTTGCAGGAATAGGAATTTTTCTTTTCTTTCTCTCAACCTTTAAAAACTCTTCAAATTCCTCAGTTATATGATACATTATACCTAAAATGCAACTTGCCATAATCATATCTATTCACCCTCCCTTAAATCCTTATTTAATTTTATACGAAAACGAATAAAAAGTCAAGAAAGGTTTTATATTAATTTTTAAAAAAGCTGTATCTCGATCACTCCTAAACTGTCAAAATGCGTTCTTTATTTTTTATAAGTTCTGTCAAAGGTTCTCCCCATAATTTTAGTTCAATTCCTAATTCTGTAAGTTTTTCTGCTGTTCCTAGATTTCTTGCACAGGCAAGGCACCCACTAAATTCTACTCCTACTTCCTGCCCTTCTTTTATAAGGTTTTGAATATTAGTATTTTCAGCGACAAGTTTTGATGTTGCACCCCAAATAATAACGGTAACTTTCTCCCACCAATTTCTCAAGATTGCATTTTTAGAATACATCATCACCATGTGTTCTGCTGATACTATATCAGCATTTGTCCATAAAATATATAAGTGATTATTTTCCATTTTTCCTCCTTCTTTGATTTATAATTTTACATTGCGATATTATTATTTTTTAGATAAATACTCCTGTAAAATTCTTCCTGCATTTTCACATTTTGCTACCGATGCCGGCTGTTTATCAAATTCAGGGGGTAACATTTCAGGGGTTATTTCATCCACAAACCCGTTATTTTTTACAACATTTCCATCAACACAAGGCAAACTGTATTTACAGGTATAACACTGGGAGTAGGCACCGACTAAAAATTTTGATACGACATTCATTTTATTACTTTTTGTAAAATATTCAACTATTTTTAGTACCTGGCTATTTTCTTCATCTTTTGAGTAGCCTGTTGATATAATAACAACCGGTTTATCCTTCAATTGAAATACACTTTGATGACGGAAACAAAAACATCTTTCCAGTAAGCTGTGTGATAGTGCATTTGGCATATCGTAATAATTGGGGACCCCCAGTACTATACCATCAGCTCGAACCATCGCTTCTGCTATTTCTGGAAAATCATCTTTAATCACGCATCCATTATCCTTTGTGCATCCAAGACAAGCTATACAGCCAGCTATATGCTTCCCGGCAAGAGAGATAAATTTTGTTTCACCTTCATAATTTGAGAGTACCTTTTTAACTGCATGGTCTGTAATTCTGTTTGGTCTGGGACTTCCCGATATTCCTAGTATCATATTTCACTTCCTTTTAATTTCGATTTAACCAATGTTCGGCATCGATAGCTGCCTTACAGCCACTCCCCGCTGCGGTAATAGCCTGTCTATAATCAGAATCCATAACGTCCCCACAGGCGAATACACCTGGGATATCAGTTTTAGAGGTATTATCGGTAACTTGTAAATAACCATTTTCGTCCAATGGTAATTGTCCGTCTAAAAAACCTGTATTAGGAGTGTGTCCGATGGCTACAAATAGTGCGTTTACGTCAATTGTAGAAGTAGTTTCATCGACAGTACTCCTAAGCTTTAATTGATTCACTTCTGTTTTATCTCCAACAATTTCTTCCACAGTACTATTGTATATTATCTCGATTTTAGGATTATTTTTTACTCTATCCTGCATGGCCTGACTGGCTCTAAAAGTATCACGACGGTGAATTAAATATACTTTGTTGC
>NZ_JBFHGC010000543.1:0-1930 GCF_041583315.1 Ilyobacter sp.
ATGATAATCACATCGGAGTAATCGTCTGAATATATCCTGTAAAAATCTTTTTCAGAGGGAAGACTTTCCAACTTGTCTCTAAATCTCTGCTCGTTGAAACTGAAAACTTCCTCTAGAGTTCTGGAATTTCTCCTCAAAAAATCTATAAGGGAGGGAGAATAGATAGTATTATTTTTTTCAATAAGATCTATACTTTTTTCATTGGAAAGATCAAATAAAGATCTATTTCTAAAGTACTCTAGGGCCATCCTGAAGTTTTTTTCTCTGAAGGTATCCCCCATGAATATAAAACTTTCTGAATTTTCCAACTTAGAGTATATATTTTCCAAATCTCCTAGTATATGTTCATAGAAAAATGAAAGAATTTCTAGTCTGTCATCAGGGGTAAACTCCTGTCTGTTTCCGATAAAGTATTTGTAGAGGTGCAGGACTCTAAGATATTCATAATATATGTCCTTGTTATGATTTCTTATTAAATTTTCCAGTTTTGATATAATATTAGTATTCGTAAAAATCACCCCGTAATTATTCTGACAAATGATATAAAGTAGCTTTTATTTATTTTAACATTAAAAGCACACTAAATAAAGCCGATTTAACAATAAAAAATAAGGAAAAAGGTGTGTAAAAATAAATCTTATAGTCTGAAAACTTCTCAAGAAGAACTCAAATGTGATTTTACAGGTCATTATGTACAGTAAGACCGATTTTTAATATAACAATCGTGGGCAAAAAAAGTGTTAAATTGAAATTACAATCCTCCATTATAAATACTATACTGTAAAAAACATAAAAATTAATAGGAGGATTCTGGTGAAGATAGTAGTCAACGGGGAGCATTATAGCTTTTCTCACAGAAAAAAACTTATCGATGTATTGGAAGAAGCGGGTGTCCAGATACCCAGTTTCTGTCACGATACAAGAATAGTAAAAAAAGATGAAAGCTGTGGTATCTGCAAGGTAGAAGTGAACGGTGAGATAATAAAAGCCTGTGAAATTGAGGCTCAAAACGGTATGATCATAGAAACACATACTGATGCAGTGGTGAACATGAGAAGAGACATCTTAAAGGAGATCGTGGAAGATCATCCACTGGACTGTCTGGGATGTACAAAGTCAGGAGATTGCAGACTGCAGGAGTACTGTTATGAGTATAATGTAGAGCAGACAAGTAATGCCTGTAAAGAAAATCTTATGGCAGATTCAAGTAATCCATTTTTTACAATTGATTCCAATAAATGTATATCATGTGGTAAGTGTGTAAACGTCTGTGAAAAACTTCAGTGTAATGATATTTTAAAATTAGATCCGATAACTAAAAAAGTAGTAATTGCTGATGGTGGTGTAATAGACGAATCCAAATGTGCTTTCTGCGGAAACTGCGTAAGTGTGTGTCCGGTAGGAGCACTCCAGGCAAAGGAGAAAACAAGATTCAGAAAGTGGGAGGTAAAGAAAACTCAGACCACGTGTTCATACTGTGGTGTAGGATGTCAGTTTAACCTTCTTTCCAGAGGAAACAAGATTGTAGGAGTAGAACCTATCAATATGGCACCAAATGACGGACTACTTTGTGTAAAGGGAAAATTTGGTTATAAGTTTATAGACCATCCAGAAAGAGTGAAAACTCCTCTTATCAAGGAAAATGGTGAGTTTAGGGAAGCTAGCTGGGAAGAGGCTTATGATTTATTCTTAAGCAAGGCGACCAAGATAAAAAATGAATTTGGTCCTGATGCCTTTGCAGGGTTAGCATCTGCTAGATGTACAAATGAGGATAACTTTGCATTTCAAAAATTTATGAGATTGGGCATAGGAACAAATAATATAGATCACTGTGCACGTCTCTGACATGCATCAACAGTTGCCGGGCTTGCAACTACATTAGGAAGTGGTGCTATGACAAATAGTATCTCAGAAGCAAAGGATTCAGATC
>NZ_JBFHGC010000544.1:0-1923 GCF_041583315.1 Ilyobacter sp.
ACAGATACCCTTCCAGAGGAAAAGAAAAGGGGCATGACTATAAACCTTGGATTCACATATCTCACCCTGGAATCAGGGAAAAGAGTAGGTCTTGTAGATGTCCCAGGTCATGAAAAATTTATAAAAAACATGGTGGCAGGGGTAAGTGGTATTGACTTTATGATGCTGGTAATAGCAGCTGATGACGGTGTGATGCCTCAGACAAGGGAACACCTAAATATAATAAAGCTACTCGGGATAAAGAGAGGAGTGGTGGTAGTCACCAAAACTGATCTTGTTCCCCCAGAAAGAATAGACGAGGTTAAGAGTGAAATCAGAGAGGAATTTAAGGGTAGTTTTGTAGACCGTTGTGAGATACTAGAGGTGAATTCTGGAAATCTAGGTAGCTATAATGACCTAAAAAAACTATTAAATATTGAGGTTGAAAAAATAGAGGACGAGGGGGAAGTAAGGAATAACTTCAGGATGTCTGTGGACAGAGTATTCAATGTGAAGGGCTTTGGAACTGTGGTAACCGGAACTTCTACTGGGTCTGTGATACATGAAGGAGATGTTCTGACTCTCTATCCACAGATGAAAAGTATAGGGGTTAAGGGAATACAGAATCACGGAGAAAGTGTAGTAAGTCTCCAACCTGGCAACAGATGTGCACTAAATATCGGAGGAATAGAAGTAAAGGATATAAAGAGAGGAGATATTCTAGGGACTCCGGAAACTCTTTCCATATCTGACAGAATTGATGTAAGTCTTCGTATCCTTAAAGGGAAGAAGAAAATAAAAAATAACCACAGAATTAGACTTCACCTGGGAACAACTGAAGTAATCGGGAGAATAAGACTCTTCGGAATAGATGAACTGGATGCAGGTGATGAGAGCCTGGCTCAGATTTTATTGGAGGATGCTGTAGTAGGACTTCCCGGAGATATAGGCGTGGTCAGAAATTACTCTCCCATGGATACTATTGGTAGTATAAAAATAATAAATATGACGGGAGAAAAGGTAAAGAGAAAAAATTCGGAATATATTGAATCTCTGGCTAATTTACTAAATGGAAGTTTTGAGCATAAGTTGGAAAAATGGATAATTAAAAACAGTGAATCCTTTCCCACTCTGAAGGAAATATCCATTGCCACTGGTAGTGAAGTGGCTGATGAACTTGTGGAAGTTCTTGTTAATGAAGGAAGAATATTCTGTCTCAAAAAAATGGATTTAAAGAGATATTTCCATATGGACTATCTTTTACAGATTGAAAAACTAGTATCTTCTTTTCTTAGTGATTACCATAAAAGAAACCCCCTAAAATTAGGAGCAAATAAATCTGAAATAAAGAATAAATACTTTCCCAAGAATCTGAAGGTTAAAAATTATAATGAAATATTTGAACTTCTGGAGGAAAGGGGTGTGGTAAAAGGAAATGAAAACCTTGTGTATCTTTCAGACTTTAAGATAAAGCTCAGTAAAGAACAGAAGAAGATAAAGGATTTAATTCTTATAAAATATAAGGAACAAGGTTTTAAACCACCTAAATTTAGTGATCTTGAAGATCTTGTAGATGATAAAACAGCTCTTTATGAAATACATGGCCTTCTTATAGATAAAGGACTTCTCATCCCCCTTCAAGAAGATATCTTTTTTATGAAGGGATTCTTTAATGAGGGAGAAAAAAGAATAAGAAAAAAAGCTGAAATAAACGGAAAAATAACTCTAGCTGAAACAAGAGAAATCCTTGAAACAAGCAGAAAGTTTGCACTGGCCTTTTTAGAAAAACTCGATTCTTTAGGAGTAACAAATCGGATTGAAGACTATAGAATTATAAAAACTAATTAATAGTGGGGGCAAGTCTTTCCGAATTTACACATAATTTTGGAAAGACCCCTCTTAATTTAATTTTATTATTTGCATATATTTCTCTTGAATTTATAT
>NZ_JBFHGC010000545.1:0-1921 GCF_041583315.1 Ilyobacter sp.
ACTTTTGGTTATGCCTTGACCGAAGGGAAGAAATGCCCCTGGGGTGCTTTTCTGTCAAGAGAAAAGTAACAGAGTTCGTATAAATGCTTTAATTTTGGATATTAAAAAATAGATATTGAAATTTTTTGTTTTCAGAGTCACAATTGTAGTATTAGGAGGTTATAATGAAAAAAACTTTTTTATTATTGTTTATGTACATATTTTTTACCTTCACTTCCTTTGGTCAGGAAGCTGAGATCAACTATGGTGGATTAAATTTTTATAAAAAAAATTCAGAGAAAAATGAGTTTAGAGGGGTATGGGTGGCGACAGTGGCAAATCTGAACTGGCCCAAGAAAACGGATATTTCTCCAAGAGAACAAAGAGGAGACTTTAAAGAAATACTGAAAGAAATAAAGATAATGAATATGAATGCTGTAATTATGCAGATAAGACCTTCTGGAGATGCAATATACAGCTCTAAAAAGGCTCCATGGTCCAGATATCTAACAGGAACCCAGGGAAAATATCCAGGGTATGACCCTCTTAAATTCATGGTGGAAGAGAGCCATAAGATGGGAATAGAGTTTCACGCATGGTTTAACCCCTATAGAGTTGCACTCAATGATGAGGAATTTAAAAGCCTAAGTCCTGATAATTTCGCCGTTAAAAACCCTGAGACTGTGGTCAAATACGGAAAAAGATATTACTTTGATCCGGGGATTCCAAAGGTGAGAGAACACCTCATAGAAGTAGTCCTTGAAGTGGTGGATAACTATGATATAGATGCCATACATATAGACGATTATTTTTATCCGTATACAATTGAAGGGGTTGATTTTCCTGACGAGGAAAGCTATAAAGCTTATGGAGGAGACTTTTCTAAAATAGAGGAATGGAGAAGAGAAAATGTAAATAAACTTATAGAGGAGCTTCACACGGAGATCGTAAAAAGAGACAAAAATGTAAAGTTTGGAATAAGTCCCTTCGGAGTATGGAGAAACAACAAAGATGATACAAGAGGTTCTGATACAGCGGCTTTTCAGACAAGTTATGACAACCTCTATGCTGATGTGCTGAAGTGGATAGACATGGGATGGATAGATTATGTGATACCTCAGGTATACTGGAACTTCGGATTTGCTCCTGCTCCTTATGAAAAACTGGTGGACTGGTGGGTCAAGGAGACTTCCGGTAAAAAAGTAAAACTTTATATAGGACAGGGAGCTTATAAGGTAGGTAAGGAGAACTGGGAAAATCCAGACGAGCTTATAAATCAGATCTACTATAACAGGAGTCTAGGTATAGAGGGAAGTGCTTTTTTTGATATAAAATCTATATTAGAGAGTCCGTATAACATTAAAAACAGGTTGAAAATAGATGTTTTCAGAGAAAATTAATTTTTAATATTTTTAAAATTTCAAAAAACTAAAAAAATAGACAAAAAAAATGAAAAATGTTATTATAAAGCAACTAAAATATAAAAAAATGAAAAAAAATAAATTATATTGAAAAAATAGTTTTTATATTTATCTGAAAAAGGGAGAAAAATATGGATTCTTTAAGAGAGCTTTTTAAAATCGGAAACGGACCCTCAAGTTCACATACCATGGGACCAGAAAGAGCTGCAAAAAAATTTAAAGCTGACAATCCAGATGCAGCTGCTTTTAAAGTAGAGCTTTACGGGTCTCTGGCGGCAACAGGAAAGGGACATCTTACAGACTGGATAATTATAGAGACATTGAAACCTAAGGAAACAGAAATTTTATGGAAGCCAGAAGTAAACTATGAATACCATACAAACGGAATGAAGTTTTTTGCTTTGGATTCTGACGGGAATATAATAAAAGAGTGGCTGGTTTTTTCAGTGGGTGGCGGAACTATAATGGAAGACGGTCAGGCAAGACAAGGGGGATCTAGTGTTTATCCTTTGGGGACAATG
>NZ_JBFHGC010000546.1:0-1915 GCF_041583315.1 Ilyobacter sp.
ACAAAATTATTTCCAAATGACACTGCACCTATGATACTCACTGCAGGATTCGGTAACGAAGGATTTGTAGATATAAATACAGATGATGACAGAGACAGCAAAATAGGTCCGTTTATAGCTGGTGCTGTATATGTGCACCCTCAGATGAGTCTTGTCCTTGACTACACTACAGGTATCACTACATTTGGTACTAGTCTGGTTCCTTTCCCGGATTACCCTGTGAGTATCGGTCTGGCTCTTACAGACCTGTTCAAAGAAGCTGATGAAGACAGTATAGGCTTCTTAGGTTCACTTGCTATCGGATTCACATTCTAATTTTTATTCAGGAGGTTTTTTATGAAATTTATAACTAAAAAGAAACTTTTTCTCATATTAGCAGGAATTTTTCTTATACTAAACACTGCTATTTCTTTTGCTGAAGACGGAGACAGCGAAGGTTCTTCTGAAGGTTCCGGATCAGGTACAGAGTCTAGCCAGGGAGGTGGTGGCAATATTTCCACATCTTTCTCTGCTGCCTTTGGTATGAGTTCAGGAGGTACAGGTACTGCCGGTTCATTAGCATCTGGAATGACAAGTGCAAGTTCTTCTGCTAACAACCAGGTAACAGGTCCATTTACTCCTTACAGCTACCAGTCAAAATAATAGTTAAAAAAATAAGGGAGCCTGTCTTTAATAGACGACAGGCTCCTTTTCTATTTTTTTCTCTCATGTAAAAAACATCAATTTGCTTTATTTTTAAAAAATCATCTTATTTTTAAAGGGATTTTATCAATCTTCTCAACATTGTATTTATTTTCATTTTTAATAAACTTTGTATAATAGCTTCCTGGTGATTCGGCAAATCTTATTTTTACATATTCACTAAAGGGAACATTAGAATACCTGTAAATATCTCCCCTATGGAGTTCTACTGTGAGTATTTTCTTGGATAAAACATATTCCACTGAATAAATTAATCTGGAATTCAGATTTTTGATTTTCATTTCAAAGCCAACTCCTGTTTTTTCAGAATCATGATGTGCATATGCACTATTTTTATGAAGTATACACCCTGTAGGGTCATATGTCAAAAAATTATACATCCCAAAGCAAGGTGCCGGGCTTATTTTCTTCATAAAAAAAATACCTGTATAACAAGAAAACTTAACAAAGCCTCTGTTTTACAGGTATTTTATTACATGTTTATTCAGCTGACATTAAAATTCTTTTTTAGTTTTTCTATCATATAGATAGCCTTGTCTGCATCTTTTTCATCCATTATAAAGAGCTTCCCAAGCTGACTTTTCAGCTCACTGTGATCCATACAGGGATTTGAACAACCAGATATCAAAAGCCATATATCAGCATTTAAGGAGTCTTGTTCAGATATGAAAATATCCTTATTAAAATAATCCTTGATCTTCTCGAAGGCAATATCTGAATCATACTCTATATGCCTGCACCCTGTACACTTCATGACCCCTATCCTCATAAAAACCCACCCCCTAATTTAATACTGATAATATCAAAATCTTTAAAAACTCACCATCAATGGACACGAATAAAAAATATAAAAACCAAAATATTGCTCACAGAGGACACTGAGTTGGCAAAGATTGAGTTTCACAGAGTAAAAATTTTTGTAAAACTACCAGACTACAAGGAAAACCTTAAACACTTACCACGAATAAGCACGAATATTAAAGTCTTAAAATATAACACGAATAGAAATCTCTAAAAAATATATAAGACCAAAAAAAGATTTCTCAGTGTAACTCAAGCCCCTCCTCTGTGAAACTCTGTGGCCAAAATATTTTTTCTAAGTTCTATCTTCTATTCGTGTATATTCATAACGAAATCTTTCGATCCTCAAGTTTTAATCCCAAAAATAATTTCTCCGAGAAACTCAATCCCTCCCTCTGCGTAACTCTGTGGC
>NZ_JBFHGC010000547.1:0-1909 GCF_041583315.1 Ilyobacter sp.
CATGGAAGGGTAGATGCAGGCAAATATGATGGAATGGGATTAGCTAGAGTGAGTACTATAGTTAAACAAATTAGAACAGAAGATCCGAATGTTTTATTTTTAGATGCAGGGGATACGATTCACGGAACGGTATTTGCAACCCTAACTAAGGGAGCATCAGTAGTAAGGGTTATGAACGAGATGGGATATGATGCCATGACAACTGGAAATCATGACTATAATTATGGATTGGATAGAATTGAAAAATTACAAAATACAATGAATTTTCCAGTATTAGTATCAAATCTTACTTATAAAGATACGGGAGAAAAAGCATTTAAACCATATATGATCAAAACTCTACCAAATGGTGTAAGAGTGGGGGTATTTGGATTAGCAACTCCTGAGACGGCTTATAAGACGAATCCTACCAATGTAGAAGCGGTTACCTTTGATGATCCTATAGCGTCGGCTAAAGAGTCTGTAACGGCCTTAAAAGCTGAAGGAGTAAACTACATCATAGCCCTTTCACATTTGGGTATGGATGAAGATTCGGTTTACACAAGTATTAAATTAGCCGAGGAAGTAGACGGAATAGATTTAATAGTAGATGGACATAGCCATACTACTCTAGAAGAAGGTCTGTGGGTAAAAGAAACTCTTGTTGTTCAATCTGGATCTTATGATAAGAATTTAGGAGAGGTAACTGTTAAATTAGGTAAAGATGGATCAAAAGTCGAAACAGCAAAATTATTTACTAAAGAATATGCAATGGAAAATGTTGAGGAAGATCCTGCTGTAAGAGCAATTGTAGATGAGGTAAATACAGAGAATGAAAAGATTACATCTATGGTTATTGGAGAGACACCTGTACTTTTAGATGGTGAAAGAAATAATGTGAGAGCGGGTGAAACTAACTTAGGAGATATGATTACAGAAGCTGTGTTATTTAAGACAGGAGCTGATGGTGTAATAACTAACGGTGGTGGAATAAGAGCTTCTATCCAAAAAGGAACGATTACTAAAGGAAACATAATCTCGGTATTACCATTTGGAAATTATGTGGTAGTGAAAGAGATAAGTGGTCAGGATCTAAAAGATGCCATTGAAAATGGTGTTCAATCTTATCCAGAGACAAGAGGAGCATTCCCACATGTAGCAGGATTTACATTTAAATTTGATCCAATGAACGAAGTGGGGAATAAAGTATATGATATTACATTTAACAACGGGGAAAAGCTAGACTTAACGAGAACTTATAATATAGCTACAAACGACTTTATGGCTGTAGGTGGGGATATGTATACCTCTCTAAAAGGAAAGAGAACAGTGAACGAATATGAGGGGCTTGAAGAGATATTGGGTGAATATATTAAAACTAGTGGAATTACTCATACTACAGTAGACGGAAGAGTGTTTGCAGGGAAAAAAGAAGTAGATACAAATATATCAGCTAATTCTGTATATACAATACAATCAGGTGATACATTGAGAGCAATTTCTAAAAAAACAGGAATAGACATGGATATAATCTTAAAAGAAAATAAAAATATTACAAATCCAGATATTATTTTTGAAGGAAATATAATAACGTTACCAAAAGCAAAATAAGCCTTTTAAGAAGCCGCATAGTGGCTTCTTTTTATTTATTTTTAATCTAAAAAAAATAAAATAAAAATAAATATTAAAAAGTGTTGACTCTTTAACTTTATTATGATATTATTATTCTTGTCGTGAGAGGACGATAACAACGGAGCATAGCGCAGCCCGGTAGCGCACCTGCCTTGGGAGCAGGGGGTCATAGGTTCGAATCCTATTGTTCCGACCATTTAAAAAGAATATACCAAGATACGCGGGAATAGCTCAGTTGGTAGAGCGTCAGCCTTCCAAGCTGAATGTCGCCAGTTCGAACCTGGTTTCCCGCTCCAAA
>NZ_JBFHGC010000548.1:0-1907 GCF_041583315.1 Ilyobacter sp.
GGTCTTCCCCATTCCTTGTTTTCACTTTTAAGCCGATCTTGTGCGATCTTAACACCTTCCTTCACTCTGTTTTGAGGTTGACACTCTCCAGTGAGCCCAGACTCTCTTTTTATCCTGAAACAGTATGTTGACTCTATTTTTCATATTTCACCTCGAATTTAAGTTCAAATTACCATTTTTTAAATTAATATATTGTACCGATGGTTCATAAAGTCTGTAAATATGTATTTTGAACTAATTTATAAGATGATTTTAAAAGAGTACGGAATACTGTAGTTTTAAGGACTCTTTTGGAATATTTTTTTCAGAAATTAAAAAAGTCCAAGTGAAGACATTACACTTAGACCATGTTTGAAATGTATAGAAAATACAAACTGATAAATAGATTAACTTTTAATTATCAAAAATACTAATATTAAATTTACACTAAATTTGGAATATTCTCCTAAATTTTTAAAATCGTTAATATTAATTATATATCAGTAAAGTAGGTTGGGAATTTTTTTGCAAGAAAATTTATTTTTTCCATTATATTAGTTAGATGTTGGTCAACGAGACTATCAATTTGGGTTATATCTTTTTTCTCTATAATTTCAATTATTTTTTCATGTTGTTCAATAATTTTAATTGTATTCATTTTTTCTGTAGTATCTAAAAAACGAAGTCGATTGTAGTGAGTATTCATGTTGTCAATGATCTCCCAAATTCTTTCCATAGAACACTCTCTAAATATGGTTTCATGAAATTTGTTATCTAGATTAAAAAATTCAGAAGAGGTGGCGTTAAGTTCAGCTAAGGTCTTCTGAAAAGCCAATATTTTTTTTAATTCTTTTAAAGTATCATTTGAAATTTTTTTTGTAGATTCAAAAAGAATTGATTTCTCAAGAGACTTTCTCATAAAAATACCTTCTTTTACAATTTTTAAATCTATACGAGAAACATAGCTACCTCTTTGTGGGTAAATATCAATAAGTTTTTCTTCGGATAGTTTAATAAAAGCTTCTCTAATTGGGGTTCTACTCACATTAAAATATTTACATAACTCAGTTTCGCTGATAAGTTCTCCAGGTTTTATGTACAAATGCATGATGTTGTATCTCAATGTCTTGTATATATAATTTCTATTATTTTCATTTTTATCTTTAGTTTCAATTTTTAAAAACATGATTTTTCCCTCCCTTTAAAAAAATATATCTAAATCTTACTAGTATATTAGTTTTTTTTGAATAAAAAATCAAGTTTTAAATACAATTGTATAAGAAAAAAGGAATTTTTTCACAAAAATGTACCTAATAAAGTGTTTTTTTTCAAAATTAGAACATTTAAACTTGACTTTTTTTTAAAAAAAAGTTACATATACTAATATACAAGTGCTTGTGTGAAAAATGCATAAGTGAAAATAATAAATTGGGAGGAAGTATATTATGAAGAAGTTATTTTTATTGGGGTTAATAGGTTTTTTAGCTATGTTTTCTATGAATGAAAATGCCTATGCATTATTTGGAAAGAAGAATAGCAATGTAGAGTGGAAGTTGGGACATAATGCAAATACTGATCATATTTGGCATAAGACAGCTGTTAAATTTTCCGAGTTGGTGGAGAAAAAATCTGGTGGGAAAATGATAGTAAAAGTATTCCCAAACGGACAATTAGGATCAGAAACAGATATGATAAACAGTGTTAGGCTTGGTACACTTGATATGGTTTTGACAGGAGAAACTTTACAAAACTGGGCTCCTAAAGCTGCATTGATGGCTGTACCTTATGCCTTTAGGGATCTTGATCAAATGAGAAAAGTTTTAAATGGACCTATTGGTAATGAAATAAAGTCTGATATAGAGAAAAAAGCAGGATTAATACCTCTATATTATCACGAAAGAGCCCCTAGAAACTTAACAACAAACAGA
>NZ_JBFHGC010000549.1:0-1902 GCF_041583315.1 Ilyobacter sp.
CCCCTGCCGTCCCTGTTGCTAGTATCGTCTCTATGTCACTTTTCAGAGTGGAAGCTGTTGTTATATCCTCATCATATTTTTCAGTCCCTGCAGAATCTTTCAGAGTAATATGTGTCAGCCTGTATCCTCCTATACTTACCTTCTTTTCCTCATCGTAAGTAGAACCTGTGCTTTCCCATATTTTTTTTGTTTTCTCAGGTACTCCCCCAGACTGCCAGGATCTCCCCAAAACTCTGTAAATCTCGTCATCTTTCGCTTTATTATAAGTAAATTTTATTTTATCTACATTTTCACTGATCATTATTTTCTGTTTGGAGCTGTCTGTGAGGCTGTAGTCCCAGTATGAATCAAAATACTCTGCGATATTATTTAACTGAATCCCATAATATTTTTCTGTGTATTTACCACTATCATAATCAAAATAAGACTTGTCTTCACTGGGCACCACATAGCTGTCTGTATCATCCTTGCTGGCATCGTGCCCCGGATCGTAGACAAACCCTTTTCTCACAAAGTTTTCAGCCAGATAAAGTTCCTGGTAACCTATACTAGAAGCTATGTCTATATAGTTGCTGACCTTTTCCCCTGTGACCTTGTCTATGGCAGACTCTGATTTTTTTTGTCCTGTATAATATATATTCAAGGCTGTTGCAAAAAAAAATGCAAGGAGCATTATGGAAAGAATAACTGCTGATCCTTTTTTTCTTTTTTTAGCACCCAGACTTTTTTGCCCCGGAACAGAGGCTTTTGAAAATATAGATTTTTTCATAAATACCCCTCCCCTAAAGGCTGTTTATCTCAATTCTGCTCACCACAGAATCCTTCACTCTATCCCTTATTTTACCTTCATACTCCCCTGTATCTATATCTATAAGAAATGTTACTATTCCTTCTCTGTACTGAAAACTGCAGTCCTCCACATTATCCATAAGAGTCTCCCAGCCATCTCCGTCAAAAGTAAATGTATCATTTGGTTCATCAGCCTCTGTGAATTCCTTTGATTCTCTGTACTTTATTTTATCTTTTTCAAACATAAAAAAAGCAAATTTTGAGTCTACAGATTCGGCTGTTGAGTCTGATGGTATTTCTAAAAAGAGAATCGGTCCGCTTTTTTTTTCATCTGTTTCCAATTCTCCGAAAAAATCCTTGGCTTCATAATATGGTTTTGAATCGTAATCTTCATCATCCGGATATTTTTCCTTAAACTTCTTGAAAACTCCCACATACCCTAAGTTACCATTGTATTTTGAAAGGTCCCTGGTGTTTTTTGCACTTCTCACTTTACTCTTCATGAACTTGGTCACAATTGCAAATTCATGATCCACTTTTTTTTGTACCTGGACACGTCTGCTCACCATACCAAGGCTCCGAATAAGGGGAGATGAAAGAAGGAATACTACTGCCAAGACTGCCACTGACACTATTGTCTCTATAACTGTAAACCCTCTTCTATTCATACAAATGCCCCCAGTTCTCCACAGGAGTGAGAACAAAGTTTTGTCCGTACTCCTTTACTGTTCCATTGTTATCTTTTTTGGAAATATATTCCAGGACTACTCTTCCGTATAAGATTTTGTCCCCTATCAGTCCTCCGTCTCCTAAAATATTTTTAGTTGTTACATTGGTGACAGGATTTTTATAACTGTCTTCCTCCATGACAAGATCACTCTTGTTTATCACTATACTCAATTTTGCCCCTTCAAGATCCAGTCCGCGACTCTCTAGTAAAAACAGGGCATCAGCTTCATTAGATTTTTCATTATAAATCTTCCCCCAGAAATCTGTTTCAAAACCTGGACTTGATTTCACAGTATCCACCACATAAGAGGCTTCTGCATCTTCATATGTCAGAGAATATTCCTTATCCAAAGAAGTTACTCCGCTCAAAACATAGTCAGATAC
>NZ_JBFHGC010000550.1:0-1893 GCF_041583315.1 Ilyobacter sp.
CCCCCTGCTTTTTCTATGATAAAGTGTGCTATGGATTCCTTTGAGGCTGTATAGAGACCGTTTTGCATCCTGGCTTCAAAAAACACTTTTTTTCTTTTCCCTGGAGGCCCCCCTATACTTTCAAGACCTCTATGATATTTTTCCACATACTCTTTTCCCTCGCTTTTTTTACCTATGAGGAGACTTATATCCGTCCAGTATCTTTCCAGGTCATCGTGATTTACCGGCTGAAGTGATACCACTGTGATCCCCATATCTTCCAGTCTTTTAAATAAATTTTTGTTTTTATCTCTGTACATAGGCCTTATGAGTACTAGGTCAGGTCTCACAGAAAGGTATTTTTCCAGTGAATCATTATAAGAAAAACTTTTTATCCCCTGAGTTTTTTCTGATATTCCCTTCTCTTTCACAGTCCCTACAAGTCTGCTCTTTCCCCCAAGATCAAGGATGACTTCTGTATGGGCAGGATAAATCGATATTATTCTCTGAAAACTTTTTTCAAACTGTCTGGGCTTGCTTCCTTCCATAACCTCATATGCAAAGAGATTTATAGTAAGAAACATCCAGATCAAGGCTATTTTAAATTTCATAATCAACTCCCTACATGTATGGGATAACAAATTTTTTATTGTCACTCTCCATCATTTTACTGTTTATGTTAAACACATACTTTATATTTTCCGGTGTGAGGGTATGCTCAGTTTCTCCTGCCTTCACTACCTTACCATCTTTTAAAAATATTATCTCATCACAGTAAAGAGATGCCAGGGTAAAATCGTGAAAAACAGATATAACTGTGAGTTGCTTCTCCTCCACTCTGTCTCTCACCTTTTTCAGAAGAGAATGTGCGTAATACGGGTCCAGATTTGATGTAGACTCATCTAGGAATAGTATCGGGGTCTGCTGTATAAGTGCCTTCCCGAAAATCGCCCTCTGTCTTTCTCCGCCGCTCAAGTCTGTTATTTTCTTGTCTATTATATTTTCAAGTTCCAGTTCTTCTACCACTCCGTTTATTATTTCTCTGTCTTCATTTCCCAGAAAGCTAAACTTTTTCTTGTGAGGATATCTCCCCATCTCCAGGATCTCTTCTACACTAAAAGAAAAGGAGGTATTAAAATTTTGCGGTACCAGAGCCAGAAGTTTCGCCAGATCTTTTTTATTATATTTTTTAAGGTCTCTACCCATGACCTCTATACTCCCCTGGTAGTCGGCTATTACCCCGCATATTATATCCATAAGAGTAGTTTTACCGCTTCCGTTGGGGCCTAATATCCCATAGAAACGACCTTTTTTTATGTGTAGGTCCACACCTTTTATTATCTCTCTGTCAGGGACAGAGTATCTTATATTTTTAGCTTCTATCATCTAGAGTCTACCTCCTGAGAGCTTTTTTCTAAAGATAAAGGCAAAGAACGGAGCTCCTAGCAGCGATGTCATTATCCCTATGGGTATCTCATTGGGAAGTACTGCCCTCACGATGTTATCTGCTGCTGACAGGATTATGGCACCCCAGAGAGCACATATAAAGATGAGTTTTTTGTTGTCAGTCCCTACCAAAAATCTCATGAGATGGGGAACTATAAGACCTACAAATCCTATTATCCCGCATATGGATACAGACACTGCAGATATTATAGAGGCAGTCACCAGAAGTATTTTTCTGACTCTGGAGGTATCCACACCCATGGACAGGGCATTTTTTTCTCCCAGCGAGAGTATATTCATCTCTTCTCCGTAATAAATAAACACTATGAATCCTAAAAGAGTTATTACACCCATAATTAAAGCTTCACTCCATGTCTTAGAGGAGAAGCTTCCCATGAGCCAAAAGACAATTGAAGCCACTTCGTCTCCTGCTATGTATTTTGTGAATGTGAGCCCTGCAGAAAAAAA
>NZ_JBFHGC010000551.1:0-1889 GCF_041583315.1 Ilyobacter sp.
CGGCTTGGATGAAAATCCAGCCGCTCTTTTTATGTAGAAGAGATTAATAATTTATCTTTCTATTTTTCCACTGAATAAAAACATCTTTTGGGAGAAATTATAGCTTCCTCTTTTTTTAATGTTTTCATAGCTTTATCCACGTCTTTTTTATCTGCACCCAACTTTTCTGATATCTCTCCAGCTTTTAACGGCTCTGATTTTTTTAGAAGATCCAAAATTTGATCTTTTAATTCCATAAAAGCACCTCCTTTTGTAATGGTTACAAATTTATAGTAGCACTTGCAGAAACAAAAATCAAGAAAAACTTATATAATAAATTTTGAGTTTCACCATAAATATTGTAAAATATTTAAAATGAATTACAACAGGAGCATTCTTATGTGGGGCAATAAAAGATTTCATACATTGAATTATGAACTGAAAAAAATATTCGGAGAAAAAATATATAAGGTATCCCTAGACGGGGGTTTCACATGTCCAAACAGGGACGGGACCCTAGATGACAGAGGATGCCTATTTTGCAGTGATAAGGGAAGCGGTGAGTTTGCAGGGGACAGGAGAAAGAGTATAGGGGTACAGATAGAGGACCAGTTAGCTCTTATTGAAAATAAGTTTCCAGAGGGAAAGGTTATTGCGTATTTTCAGAATTTTACAAATACCTATGCCCCTATAGAGCAATTGAGAAAACTATATACAGAGGCCCTATCCCATCCCAGAGTTGCAGGCTTGGCCATAGCAACCAGACCTGACTGCCTCCCTGGTGAGGTTCTAGACCTTTTAGAGGAAATAGGCGGGAAACACTTTGTATGGCTGGAGCTTGGCCTTCAGACTATACATGAGAGAACCTCAGAGCTTATCAACAGGGGTTATTCCCTGGAGAAATTCATCGAAGCATCTGACAGT
Source organism: Ilyobacter sp. (assembly GCF_041583315.1). Taxonomy (NCBI): domain Bacteria; kingdom Fusobacteriati; phylum Fusobacteriota; class Fusobacteriia; order Fusobacteriales; family Fusobacteriaceae; genus Ilyobacter; species Ilyobacter sp. Next base: position 904 of record NZ_JBFHGC010000551.1, read on the forward strand.
CTCAAAAAAAGAAAGATTCCCTTTGTAACACATCTGATATTAGGACTCCCCGGGGAATCAGAGAGAGAGATCTTGGAAAGTGTCAGATTTGTAAACAAGTCAGGAAGCTGGGGTATAAAGCTTCACCTTCTTCATCTGATAAGAGGCACCAAGCTTCATGAATATTATAAAGAGAACCCATTTTTATTGATGGAGAAAGATGAGTACATATCTTTGATAATAGATATACTGGAAATATTAAACCCGGAGACTGTTGTCCACAGAATCACAGGAGACGGATCTCGTGATACCCTCATAGGGCCTTTATGGAGCTTGGATAAACGTTCTATATTAAATGGTGTAGATAAAGGGCTGAAAGAGAGAAATACGTATCAGGGTAAATTTTATACAGAAGATTCATCAGACAGAAACTATAAAAATCCTAATACATGATTATTTGCCCAAAAGAAAGCCCCCTGGAATTCCAGGGGGCTTTCTTTTTTATTTGAGAACACCTCTATACTTAGATGTACTCAAAATACGGTTAGGTGGGGTAGGTGTCACCTGCTATCTTTTTCTGTGTATTTACAATATTTCCTCCCCAATTAATAAAATATATTAAAATAAATTTTATCCTGCCTATTAATCATAAGGTAAGGGTGTATTTTTCATACCATTTTACAAATTCGTCATATACAACAGGTCTGCTGAAATAATATCCCTGGGCATAGTCGCAGCCCATCTCTTTTAAAATATCAAGGGATTCCTTGTCCTCTACACCTTCTGCCACGACTTTCAGGTTGAGAATATGTGCAATATCAATGGAAGATTTTACTATATCACTGTCTTTCTTATTGTTTTTAAGGCTTTTTATAAATATTCGGTCTAATTTTATCTTATCCAAGGGAAGTTGCTGAAGGTATGACAAGGTAGAATAACCTGTACCGAAATCATCTAATGAAAATTTAATTCCCAGTGCCTTATACCTTAAGATCATTGAAGCAGTA
>NZ_JBFHGC010000552.1:0-1887 GCF_041583315.1 Ilyobacter sp.
AAACTATAATGCTGGGAGACAGCATAACCGAATGGAACCCTATGGAAAAAGAAAATGTCATAAATATGGGAATAGCCGGGGATACCACGAGGGATATTTTTTGGAGAATAGAAAATGTGAAGAGTATAGAGGCTGAAAAAGTGATTCTCATGGCTGGTGTCAATGACATATTTATGGGATTTCCTCTGGAAAAAACCTGTGATTTTTATAAAAAAATAATATCCTCTCTGAGAGAAAGTTTCCAAGAGATAATTTTACTGGCTGTGCTCCCTACAGAGGAGGAGAGGGTGAATGTAAAAATAGATCAGATGAACAGGTGTATAGAGGGGCTTGCAAAAGAGAATAGTCTCATGTTTTTTGACTTTTCAAAAATATTCTTTGATAATGATAATTCTTTAGACAGTTCTTTTTATGCTGACGGGGTGCACCTGTCTTCTAAGGGGTATGAGGCCCTGAATAAAGAAATTATAAGTATTCTTTAAACTAAAAAATATCTTACCACAGAGGCACAGAGTAAAAAGGAGGTTCACAGAGGAAGAAAATTAATAAGTTAAAATTTAGTTTACTTATTATTCTCTGTGAAAACTCTGAGGTCTCTGTGCCTCTGTGGTGAAACCTATTGGATCGAGGCTTTCACTATTATTTTTCATATGTCTCTTCGTAAAATTTTTGATAATCTCCGTCAACCACTTCCTCCACCCAGTCTTGATTTTCAAGATACCACTTCATAGTTTTTTCTATACCCTCTATAAATGGTGTTTCCGGATAAAACCCCAGCTCCTTTACAGTTTTACTAGGATCTATAGCATACCTGACATCGTGTCCCAGCCTGTCTTGGACATACTCTATGAGTCCATAACTTATATTTTTTGGACTACATTTTACTATGCCTTTAAACTCAGATTTCAGCTTTCCCTTTTCAGTAGTCAGCCTTTTAATTATGTCTATAGTCAGTTTTACTATATTTATATTCTGCTCCTCATTGAGGCCCCCTATATTATAGGCTTCCCCCAATTTCCCTTTATTTATAACCATATCTATTCCCCTGCAGTGATCCTCCACATATAGCCAGTCCCTCACCTGCTTTCCGTCACCATATACAGGAATCTTTTTCCCCTCCAATACATTTTTGATAATCAGCGGAATGAGTTTCTCCGGAAAATGATAAGGTCCGTAATTATTTGAGCATCTTGTGACATTTACAGGCATATGATATGTCTCAGCATAGGCCCTCACCAGCATATCAGCTCCGGCTTTGGATGTGGCATAGGGACTCCTGGGATCAAGAGGTGTTTTTTCTGTAAAAAACTTTTCACCGAAAATTTTAGGCATGACCTTTCTGTTTTTTAGTACCCATTTCATCTCTTCACTGTCAATTTGCATCTCTTTTCCGTCAGGATAGTCTGTAGTGAGAGTTCCGTAAACTTCATCTGTGGATACCTGCAAAAACTTCTTGTTTTCCTCATAAACAGGGTAGCCTTTTTCATCTATACCTTTGGTCCAGTGAGACTTGGCCACGTCCAATAAAACCTGTGTCCCGATAATATTTGTCTCGAGAAATATCCTGGGACCATCTATACTTCTGTCCACATGAGATTCTGCAGCAAAGTTGACTACATAATCAATATTTTGCCTTTGGAATATCCTGTCCACTAAGTCACCGTCACAGATATCCCCTTTCACAAAGGTCACTCTAGGGTCTTTTATCTCTTTTCTTATTGTTCCCAAGTTCCCTGCATAAGTGAGCTTATCCAGTATTATTAAATTTATTTTTTCATATTTTTTAAGCATATATTTTACAAAATTAGCCCCTATAAACCCGGCTCCTCCTGTTACTAAATAAGTCTTCACAACTTTTCCCCCATCTCCTCAAAAAATCTGTCTATG
>NZ_JBFHGC010000553.1:0-1883 GCF_041583315.1 Ilyobacter sp.
CATAATCCACAGGACAGGTCAGATCATTTAAAAACAGAATAGTATCTACATCGATATTTTTAGTATAATTGCTGAGAGGTTTTTCTAAATCTTTCAAGAGCACAATTTCACCGAAGGGCCCTCCTATTTGGACCATTGACAGTCTTCCGTTGTTCCAGAGGCCACCTGTAAATTCTATAAATATATCTATAAATGATATGCTTTCATCTATTTCATATGTACCCGGGTTGTTTATTTTCCCGAACAAAGTAAATTTTTTAATCATTTATTTTCCTCCTCTGATTTTATCTTTATCTATAATATCAGTCATAACATTATACATGTTGTATTCAGGTAAACTTTGATTTACAATTTTATCATATCCAAATCTGCTTACCGGACAAACTTTGAGGCAGTGTCCGCAGTATCTGTTTGTAGCCATGGACCAGCCGCAGCTTTTTCTAACTGATCTTCTTTTAAATTGACCGAACCACTCATGCTCATCTTTAGGAATACTTGATACAGGACAGGTTTTATAGCACATCCTACACCTTGCACAAAACTCTTCAAAGTTCATGTCTTCTGTTGCATGGTCTAACTCAATGTCAGCATCTATGGTTACACAGCATAGTCTCAATCTAGTTCCGTACTCTTTGGTAATCAGTAAGCCATGGGTCGAATACATTCCAAGACCGGCATTTACTGCATGAGGGGGAAAGTTTATCTCATCACCTAATGCTGGAGTTGAAAGAGCCTTATATCCCTTACTTCTGATAAAATCGGCTACTTTATTTGCAGCATCTCCTGCCTCACCGTATATGTGCCAGTCAAATATTTTCCCTGTATTTTTTGTAGGATAAGGTATCTCTTCTATCTGATCTGCCTCCATCTCCATACCTAATATAAGCATAGTGTCATATGGGAAAGAGTCGTCAAAGCCCTCATTAATATACCTTCTGTCAACTAAGGTAAAAGCTCCAATCATTCCCAGGTTTTCCACATATTCCAGGATATCTTCTTTAAGCCGCTTTAAGTCTTTTATAGGTTTAACTTTACCGGTTTCTATGTCTGATTCCAGTTTTTTATTAAATTCCGGATTTTGTTTTGACAGAACGATCCCCTTCATTACCCTTTGTACATCTTCTTTGAAAACTTCTCTGATTTTAGGAGTCAGACCATCTTCTTCAACATACTTTGCCATGTTTTTGATATAGTCTGAATCGATATCTATAGAATCCCCTTTACCATCACCTGGATGGATAGATGTATAGTGATCAAATAACTCTCCGTCTATTTTTACATAGGGATTATTATCTGTCAGTTCTTTTCCTAGGTTATCCTTGGTATAAGTATAGAAAAACTCTTTGTCATTCCTTAAAATTCCTTTTTTACTAACTTTAAAGGGCGCTCTCTCACTAACCTTTGGCACATCTAAATCTAAAGTGTTATTAAATCCGTTGTCTCTCACTACTATCCCTCCTTAAATTATTCTCAGTAGTTCTATAGAGTTTTGAAAAAATATCTGAAAATTTCACTAACAGGTTTTTTAGTTGCTGATCTTCTTAAGGAATATTTCAATCTTCCCATATGAAAGTGTATCTTTTACCGGACAGCTGCTTATACACTTAAAACAGTTTATGCACTGGGGATTTCTGATGCTATCCTTATCTGAAACAGCAATATTCATAGGACATACCTTATTGCATTTTTTGCAGTTTACACAACTTTTTTTATTTCTTTTGACTGAAAAAAATCTAGTCAAACTTGCAATCCCGAACTTGGTTCCGTCTATGCACAGATAATTACAAAAGGGTCTTTGAAATAAAGTTGAAACAATCAGAAAGCTAGCCATGATAAGCAATGATACTGAAATGATTGCACCAGAAAAATCACTTACAGTAGAG
>NZ_JBFHGC010000554.1:0-1864 GCF_041583315.1 Ilyobacter sp.
ACATGAAAATGATGAAGTGCAATATGTTACAACTACTTCAGGTTATCTTGCCAACAGAATGACAGGTGAATTTAAGGATACTTGCAGTAATTTGGAAGTTTACTGGCCAATTGACAGAAAAACACTGGATTGGTCAACAGATGACAAAGTTATCAAAGAAAATGGATTAAAAAGAGATCAGTTGTTTTCAATAATAAAACCTGGAGAAAGCTATGGTTCTTTAAAAACTGAGTTGTGCGAAGAATTTGGTCTGAAAAAAGGAATTCAAGTTGTAGCAACTGGTAATGATAAATCTGTGGAAGTATTAGGTTCAGGTATCAACGATGATAAATCAATCATGATATCTCTTGGGACTTTTATATCTTCTATGCTTTTAAGAGAAGATTATTTCGAAGATGCCAAGAGTTTCTTTCCGACATTAGCCTGTGTTCCTTTTAAATATGTCTATGAATCCAAAGGAATAAGAAGGGGGATGTGGACTGTAAGTTGGTATAAAGACCTTCTCGGTGAAGAGGTAATCAAAAAATCTAAGGAATTAGGTATTTCTGAAGAAGAATATTTAAATCAGATGGGAGAAACTGTTCCTCCGGGAAGTGACGGTCTGATAACTTTGTTAGACTGGCTAAACGATTCAGATTATGAGTTCAGAAAAGGAGTTATGCTAGGTTTTGACCACAGGCATACAAGTGCTCACATATACCGTTCCATTCTAGAGGCTATTTCCTATAATATTAAAAATAATATATATGAGATGCTAGATGAAATAAAAGCAGAGGTCAATAATATTACTGTAATCGGTGGCGGCTCTAAGAGTAACTTAATGATGCAGATTATAGCTGATATGTTTGGTTTACCGGTTAAAAGAAATAAAGTAACAAGTGCCGCCTGTCTAGGTGCAGCAATATGCGCTGCTAAATATCTTGGTATCTATACTTCCTTTGATGAAGCAATGGAAAAAATGGTCAGGATCAAGGAAGTATTTGAACCAAATAAAAATCTTTATCTATTTTACGACGAAATAAATACCAAGATAATTAAAAATATAAGGAAACATACAGATGAAATTTTGAAGATAACACATTCAGTTTTTTAATCTAGAAAAGAATTTATTTAAATTTTTGTAAAAAAATCTACGACTTTTTTTACAGCTTTTTCCTTTCCTTTGGCTTCTATCTCTACGTCGAAAATGTCAAAATATTTTCTGAATTTTATTAGATCCTCGGTGGAAATATACTCTGAATGGGATTTATAGTTGTTTTTTTCATCTCCGGCAGGAGAACTTATGTGAGCCAGGGGAACCTTGTTTTTAGAAAGTTTTAATATCTTTTCTATATATTCTTCCACACCTTGAGGAGATGGCTTTATCCTGTTGTGATGAAAATCCAGACACGGTCTAATGCCGGTTTTCTCACAAATTTCTATAACATCCTCTATACCTACATTATGACAGTTTTCCAATAAAAGCTTGGCTTTTAATTTCTCATTTAAAAGTTTTGTATTTTTTATAAATCTTTCCTTGTAGTCTCCCTTTGCACTTCCCACATGGATGATAATGTCCTCTACTCCTAAAAACTCAGATATTTCATAGTGATGATTCAATATTTGGACAGAATTTAGGACAACGTCGCTGTTCTCACTATTTAATACGGTAAACTGATCTGGGTGCATGATTAGTCTTATGTTATTATCCTTTGCAAACTTTTTCAGAACTCTGAGCTTTTCTAAAATCCTGTCAAAACTCTTCCACTGCCAGAATTCATTGTAAGGTATAAGACTGCTAGAAACCCTAAACATACCCTGTCCGTAAGTTTTTACCCATTTCAGACATTCCAGGGTGTATTCTATATTATATAGTGCTGCTTCA
>NZ_JBFHGC010000555.1:0-1854 GCF_041583315.1 Ilyobacter sp.
ACTAGTTTTTCGGTATCTTTCTGATAAATCTGATTTTATTAGTACAAACTTCAGCTATTTAAAAATAGTATTTTATTTGAATATTTAACTCAAGTTGCTACTTAAAAATTTTTGATAAGTTACTAACTTTACCCGATGTAACTTTTCTCTTGAAAGAAAAGCACCCCAAGGGCATTTCCTCCCTTCGGTCAGGGCATAACCAAAAATCAAGGCCCGTGAAAAATAAGATAAATGCCTTCGGAAATCTGAGTAGAGTGAGGAAACTCAGAAAACAAGTTTCTGAGAACCAGAAAATATACTCGTATGACTTGTTATTTTTTGGCTACTCGCTTCGCTCAAACAGTTGATTTTTACTAAGGATTTCACTGCGGTCATTTTTAACGCTTATTTTATCAATGGCCGAAAGATTCAAAACCTTTTTAGAACGATAAATTGAAGAATCACTGTGCGCATACTTTTTATTTAGGTTGATATTCTTTTTTCTGCCTTTGAATTTTAAAGTCGCAGGGCTTATACAGGAAAAATCCTGCACTCAGCCGTACTACAGAATAAGTTCCGCAGGGAACCGAGGACTGTAGCTTCCAAAGGCGTTAAAAGAAACATATACTTACTAGACATTTGAAAATTCTTGACCTTTTGGTTACTTTTCTGTCAAGAGAAAAGTGACAGAATCTGTGTAAATTAAATAATATAATCCATATTTAAATATAACTAAACTTCAGTTGATAAAATAAAAATTATCATTTTATTTAAAAAAAAGGGGAGAATTCTCCCCTTTATCCTCTTTTTGGTTTGATAAAGGCATCCCTCAGGATTATTTCTGCTCCTTCTGGAATAGTCACCTCTATAGTCAGTGGTCCCCTCTTCACAGAAAGCCATCCCAGACCCTTAAATACAAGTTCCTCTCCTGTTTCTACAGTCCATTCCTCTTTCTTCATAGGAAGAGCTGCATATTCATCTCTGCACTTTTCACAAGGAGGTGATATGGCATCTCCAGAGTGATCTCTCAGAAGATCCTCCAGCCTTCCTTCATTTGTTTCATGGAAACTTACATCTTTAGATGCAAAAGCTGAGAATATTGCCTTCTCAGAATCCATAACCTTGATCCACAGCAGTCCTCCAAACATAAGAATCCTGTTTTCTTCCAGCTTAAATGTCTTTCTGGATATTTCGTTGGCAGGTACTATTTTCAGATTACACTCTTCGCAGACCATATCCGAAACTCTCCCCTCTGGGATAAGTCCAGGTGTATCTATCAGTATTAATTTTGTTCCTGGAATAGTATTTTCCAGACTTTTCAAAGTAGTTCCCGGATATTTAGAGGTAGTTACCTTCTTGTCTCCCAAAAGTCCGTTTATTATACTTGATTTTCCCACATTTGTAGTTCCTAGTACCATTACATTGGCTTTTCCTGGGAAAAAGTGTTTAAGTTTTCTGATTATTCCGTTTACTCCGTATCCGCTTTTTGCACTTAGTATGGCTATATCCAGAGGAGCTATTCCCTCATCTGCCAGTCTTCTTTTTACCCAGTCTGATACTTCAGAAGGGTGCTTTTCCCCTGGCACAAGGTCCAGTTTATTTATTGCTATTATGGACTCTTTTTCTCTCAGAATATCCAGTATTTCGTCATCAAATGACCCTTCAAAATCAATTATATCAAAAACAGCAAGAACCACATTGGCCCTTTCAGCTTCTTTGTTTACTTCTTTTCTATAGTCTTCCTTCGTCATTTCCACAGGAAGATATTCTCCGTAATTTTTTATCTTAAAACATCTCTGACAGTAGATCTCTTTTTTACTTTCTAGCACACTTTTAGGAATAAACCCCTGTTTTTCAGAGCTTTCCTTCTGCAGT
>NZ_JBFHGC010000556.1:0-1850 GCF_041583315.1 Ilyobacter sp.
GAATCCTAAAAGAGTTATTACACCCATAATTAAAGCTTCACTCCATGTCTTAGAGGAGAAGCTTCCCATGAGCCAAAAGACAATTGAAGCCACTTCGTCTCCTGCTATGTATTTTGTGAATGTGAGCCCTGCAGAAAAAAAGGCCCCTATGATTACTCCTGACAGTATGAGTGACACAGAGTTTATCTTTCCTCCGAAGGTGGCCATTTTCAGCACCATACTGAGACTTATCACAGCAAAGACAAAGGCCATGAGCTGTACGGTGAAACCTCCTAAAAAACTCAGTTTCAGTATTATGGCAAGGGCCGCTCCGAATGAAGCTCCTGCTGATATCCCCAGGGTATAGGGGTCTGCCAGGGGATTTAAAAGCACTCCCTGAAACACTAGACCACTCAGACTGAGAGCAGCTCCTGCAATCATTGATACCACTATACGGGGAAGTCTCACCTCCCTCACTATAATCCATTCTGTCATTCCCGTTTTTTCAGGATCCAGATTAAATAATATTTCAAAAACATCCTTTACAGGGATTTTAATATATCCCATACCGGCATATACTAAAAGAGTTATAGAGAAGATGCCCAACCCAGAGATGAGCCATATTCTAAACCTTTTTTTTTCCATTTCAAACACCACTTCCTATGCAACTTTTGTATATTATATCATAACATTATGATGATTTATAGTATTCTTAAAAGGTGGAGTCAGATGCTTTTTAGTATCTCATCTTTTTTATTTCCCATGTTTTCTTCTTCAGAGTTCAGAGCCCTGTTGATATGCCTGACAAATATCTGCTGTATATCAGGAAGCTCTCCCATACCCTTCATAATTACTTCTACGGAAACCCCCTCCTTTTCCAGAGTCTCTCTCCATTCTCCATTTATATCCTCCACTGCATGATTCCCGGCCACTATCATGAATGGAACAAGGGTAACCTTATTGACACCTTTTTTCCTCAGTTGTGGAATCAGATCGTCTAAAGCCGGGTACCCTTCTACAGTTCCCACATAGAATCCTTCCATCCCCCTCATATTGAAAACTGTCTGAAGCATACCATAGGCAGAATTAGAGTGATGTCTTGTCCCGTGACCTGCCAAAACTACAGCACCCTCTATACTTCCAAACTCCCTTTTGAAAATATCGGCAGTTTCAATATAATCCTCCGGCGAAGTCAGGAGTGGTTCTCCCACTTTTATCTCTTGAAAATCATCTTTAAAATATCTCAGCTCATCTTTCAGATGTTCTCCTTCGAGTCCGTTTATCACATGACTTGCCTGAACTACTATATGAGTAAAGCCCTCTTGGGCCATGAGCCTCAGAGCCTCTTTGGGGGTGTTTTTTCTGATTTCTTCTTTTTTATAGATTCTTTTTATTATCATTCTGGATGTATAAGCTTCCCTTACCTGAAACTCTCGAAATTTTTCGGCTATATTCATATTTATGGAGTCTAGAGTCTTCTTTCGCACTTCTTCTTTTACCGTCCCAAAATGCACCATCAGAATACCCTTTTTATTCTTTTTACATAGATCAAAATTATTTTCTGATTTGTTTTCCTTTATCATCTTACCCTTTGCCTCCTTATTCTATACAATCAGAGAAACCAACATTCACAGCCTCATAATATTATTATAGAATTGAAACTCTATATATTTATTATCAGCTATTATTCTTAAAATATCAACTAATTTCCCCATGGTTCTGGTGGAGCAACGGATTTTTTTCACACTGTTTCAAACTTTCTTCTGAGCGAATAAAAAATGCAGACAGAATTTCTGCCTGCATAAAATTATTACTCTTGACCTGCAGCATATTCTTTTTTCTTCTTTGCCATATCCTCTGCCTCGTTTTCC
>NZ_JBFHGC010000557.1:0-1831 GCF_041583315.1 Ilyobacter sp.
GCTTCATGAAAGATTACGCCTCCAAATTCATTATCAATTATCACCGGAAACTTTCCACTGGGACAGTATTTGGCATTTAACATTGTTTTGGCTATTCTGGAAGCCTCTATACCGCATTCTTCCACATTTATATTCTCAAAAAACTCAAATCCTTTCAAGGCTCCAGGTCTGTAAGATCCGGTCTGCATATCCCCCTCTTTTGAAGCGACACTTTCTATACCAATTCTGGACCTAGTTCTCGTATCCTCAGTCCACAGGCCGTCTGAATTGGCGATCATAACATTCTGAACAGAATCAGAATAGCTTATTCTCACCTGGGATATGGACTCATCATATGAAGAGGCTGCCTGATGTGCCCTCTTCATGATATCCACTTTTTTATTTTTCCCCACCTTGTCAGGAGGAAGGATTATTTTATGTCTGTTCTCTATATCCTGTTTTATGAGGTTTATGATTATGTCACCTTTAGAACCAGTGATTGCTTCTGCGGCTTTTTTCGCTGTTTCTATCAGTGAGTCTCTTGTCACCTCGTTTGTGTAGGCATACACTGAAAACAAGCCTTTGAATATTCTTATTCCTACTCCGAAATCCTTTCCAGAAAGAGATTTTTCTATACTTCCGTCGATCATGAATAATCCTGTATTAAACTTTTCCTCTATAAATACTTCTGCAAAATCCCCTCCTGTAGAAAGAGCATGTATCAGAATATCTTCTATTGAAATTTTATCTAACATCATTAACCTCCACTGTAAAAATCTATCTATAAGAAAATCTTATCAAAATTAAAAGGAAAATACAATGTATATGTATATAACTTGGTATAATGTTACTCAATCCTGTAAAAGTAATCATAAAGGTCCTATATAAATAATGTACCTCTGGAAATTAGTTAAGTATTATTTTAAAAAATTAAAAAAAACGTTGACAAATAACCCTAAAAAGGATATATTATATCAATAGAGAATAAAAAAAGAATACATTGAGTAAATGACATTCTTCGTCAGTCGGAATAGAGCAACCCTCATTCCATCCTGAGAAGACCTGTGGTCGGCTTACTTTCATTAGGAAAACCAATGGAAGTAGTGCGGACTTTTTTTATTTATAAAAGACAAAGATTATAATACATAATTAGATTTTAAAGGGAGGATCGTTATTTATGAGAAGAATCCAAGCGATTATAAGACCAAACAGACTTGAAGTTCTTAAGAAGGCATTAGTTGATAACGGAATCGGTGGAATGACTGTAACCGAGGTACGCGGATTTGGAAGACAAAAAGGAAAAGTGGAAATCTTCAGAGGTGTAGAGTACAAGACAGATTTTTTAAAAAAACTTAAGATTGAAATTTTATGTAGGGATGAAAACCTTAAAAAAATCGAAGATGTAATAATACAGAGTGTAAGAGAGGGTGAACATGGAGACGGAAAAATATTTATTTTCCCAAATGAAGAAGTAATCAGAATAAGCACCGGAGAAAAAGGTAAAAAAGCTATTTGATAACCAACGATATTTTAACATAAAAGTAATTAAATTTTAGGGGGGATTTTTATGAAGAAGATGAAATGGAAAGCGATGTTTTTATGTCTAATGCTGACGATGGGTCTTAGTGCATTTGCAGAAGTTGGGGCAGAGGAAGTACAAACTAATCTAAACTGGACATGGACACTTATAGCCGCTGCAATGGTATTTTTTATGCAAGCTGGATTTGCAATGGTAGAAGCTGGATTTACAAGAGCTAAAAATGCGGGTAACATCATAATGAAAAACGTAATGGATTTTTCTATGGGAATTATAGCATTCTGGGCTGTAGGATTTGCCTTTATGTTTGGTAAA
>NZ_JBFHGC010000558.1:0-1827 GCF_041583315.1 Ilyobacter sp.
ATATAAAGCAACATCTGAAAAATCAAAATTTTATGAGGAAGAATTGAAAAAACTTGAAGTTGAAATGAGAAAAATAATCTCTACAGAATCAATTGAAATTCTAAAAAATGAAGGTACGAGTGGAATTATGGAGGTGAAATATCCTAGTTTACTTGTAAAAAAGTTACAATTGGAGGAACTTTATAAAAAATATTCAAATGAATTAATCGGACTAGAAGGTTTAAAAGAGGATATTTCTGTTAAAAATCAAGTAAAGTTACTTTCGTCTGTATATAAAGTGAAAAATAAGAGTAAGGCTTTGTTGATACTGGCAGTCGGAGCTGTTTTTGGATTATTTATGGGTATATTCGCAGCTTTTGTAAAAGAGTTTTTTAAAGGGATAGATTTTAAAAAAATAACTCAATAAGTTTTTACAACGGGGGAAAGGTATATGATACAGTCAAATATGAGAAAAAGTGTGAAAATATCTTTAGATGCAATGATTATCCTCACCGGATTTGTAATTACATTTTTTATGAAATACGACTTGAATTGGGCTGGAAACTTTCGTAGAACCCATCAATTGTCATATTTTCTTATATATATTATTGGTTATTTTATCCTGAGAATGCAGGAGAAAAGCTGGCAATATACCAGTGTTATGGACATAATGTATGTGATTTATCTGAATGCATGTACATCTGTAATATTTTTTTTAGGAAGCATTTTTGTAAAAAGTAACTTCCCAGAACATCTTCTGTTATTGATGTTTGTACTGTGTTCTGCAGGCCAGCTTGCAGTGAGATATATTTTTAGACTAAAAAGACACATAGAGTATTCTGGAAAAAAAGAAAATGGAATATCAAAAAGAACTCTTGTGGTAGGGGCAGGAGAAGCCGGTGAACACATTGCCAGAGAGAGTTTTAAAAACAGGACATTTAAACATAATATAATAGGTTTTATAGATGACAATCCTCAAAAGTCAAATATTGTAGTTCACGGTTATAGAGTGTTGGGTAAAAGATCGGATTTAAAGAACCTTATAGTGAAATATGAGATAGAAGAAATAATTATCGCAATACCTTCTGCAAAGAGTAAAGTTATAAAAGAGATAAGTGCAGTAGGAACTGAAATGGGAGTGGGGATAAAAATACTTCCTTCATTTAATGAGATGCTAGAAGGGAAGACTGTTTCCAATCAAGTGAGAAATGTGAGTATAGAGGATCTCCTGGGCAGAAACGAGGTCAAAACGGACAGCAGGAATCTGAGGAATCTTGTAGAAAACAGGGTGATATTTGTCTCAGGGGGATCAGGGAGTATAGGAAGTGAACTTTGCAGGCAGATAGCGAAATATAATCCCAAGAGACTGGTTATTCTGGATATCAATGAAAATACGACTTATTTTTTGGAATTGGAACTGAAGAGGAAATATCCAAATGTCAATGTGATAAGTGAGATATGCAGTGTGAGAGACAAAGAAAAACTCCATTGGGTTTTTGACAGACATCATCCCAGCCTGGTATTTCATGCAGCGGCTCACAAACATGTGCCTCTCATGGAACATAATCCTGAGGAAGCTGTAAAAAATAATATATTCGGAACAAAAAATATAGCAGAATGTGCCCATGAATACGGGGTAGAGAGATTTGTGCTGGTATCTACAGATAAGGCTGTAAATCCTACCAACATAATGGGGGCAACTAAAAGAGCCTGTGAACTGGTAATACAAGATCTCAGTGAGAAGAGTAGTACTAAATACATGGCAGTAAGATTTGGAAATGTCCTGGGAAGCAACGGGAGTGTAATACCTCTGTTTAAAAAGCTTATAGAGGAAAAGAAGAACCTGAC
>NZ_JBFHGC010000559.1:0-1827 GCF_041583315.1 Ilyobacter sp.
GAGGAATATTTTTATGAAAAAAATGATTTTAGCAATTACATTTGCAAGTATACTTGGAGCTTGTACTTCGAGTCAAACGGCATCACAGAAGTCTATAAATAATAATGGTGCCTATACTGCACAACCACAAAATATGCTTGGAAACTTACCAACATGGGCTTTAAATCCATATGTTGAAGGAGCAGAATCTGCCATAGGAATGGTAAAAGTCGGGGCAAGCGGGACAGCAAATGCTAGAAATAAAGCAATTGCCAAAGCAAGAGTAGAACTAGCTAATCAAATGGAAGTTAAAGTTCAAGCACTGACTAAAAGCTACTCAAGTGTCGTAGGAGAAGGAGAAAACGAAATAGTGGAAAGTGTTTTTTCACAGGTTTCCAAACAGATATCAAGACAGACTCTGACAGGATCTAGACAAATCGATATGTTTATGACTAGTAATAAAGAGTTATACGTATTAGTAGCAGTTCCGAATGATGTGGTAAAAAAAGCTATAAAAGACGGTATGAATAATGGCATAGAAAAGCTGAAGAGTGAAGAAAAATTGTATCAAGAATTTAAATCAGATCAAGCTCAAAAAGAGCTAGATGCAATAATTGAAAAAGAATTTGATCAAAATCAAGGAGCATAAATAAGTGAAAAATATAGGCATTTTTTCGTTGCTGTTTTTACTCATCGGATGTACTAATAGTAACTTGGAAACTGAGACAAAAGAGACTTTATATAATATAAATGGCTATCCTAAGTGGATAGCCAATCCCACTTTCAATGGAAAGTACTCTTATGGAGCTGTAGGTATTTCCGGAAGATCGTATAAGGGTCCTAATCATCAGCGAAAACTGGCTGTTCAAAGATCTATAGAAGAACTGGCAGCTCAAATAGAGACCAATGTAGTTAGTGAAACAATAAGTTATGATGCTGTAACAAATCAATCAGCTTCATATAAAAGCGAGACAATATCTACATATAAAATCAATAAAAATATAAGTGGAAAAATAATGGACACATGGGTAGATGCTAGAAATAGCCAGCTATACATATGGATGGTCATAGAATAAATTTAAACATCAATTATTATTTAAAACAGGGAAGTGATTATGAAGAAAATAATCTTATATTTTTTTATATTTTCAACATGCTTATTCGCAGATAATTACGATGATATGTTCAATGAATTAGAAGGAGTTACATCTATTGTTATTTTAGATAGCGAAAACAAAGAAGTCATTGAAGGTGCTAAAGTTCAAATAAATAATTTAAACAACTTTTCTGATGATAAAGGTACAGCACTTTATCACCCGACTCAAGAGGAGTTGACGAAAGAATCCATAATCCCATTAATTATTAAAAAGGGCAGTTATTTGACCTATCAAGGTAATTTTAGATCAGGAATAGAGAAAAAAGTTGTCTACCTTGAAAGGGACAAGAAAATGCCTGTAGAGAATATAGGTAAAACTGAAAATGTTAAAGAAATAAATTCATCTGAAAAGAAAAAAATATTAAGTTCTAAAGTTAAAATAAGGTCTTCAGACAGTGGAATATTATATTTGGGAGATAAAAAACTTAGAGATATAGATGGAGGGAGAGAAAGCTTCTTTAGAATCAGAGAAGGTCTTATAACCCTGACATTGGATACCGAAAAGTTCATTTACCGTAAAGAGATAAAGGTAGTGGCTCCTGAGATTCTCATAACCTTTACCAACGAAGATATAATAAAGATAAAAGAATTACCAGTGGCAAAGCCTATAGAAAAAGTAGCCATTATAAAACCTGTAAAAAAAACACAAGAAAATTCGGTGGATATTCCGGAAGAAATAACGAATGAATACC
>NZ_JBFHGC010000560.1:0-1826 GCF_041583315.1 Ilyobacter sp.
CACGGAGTTGAAAAGGCGACTATTTTATTCAGGGATTCCGCAGAATTTATAGAGGCTAGAGAACACGAGGTAAAATATGCAAAAATTGACGGAGTGGAATTCATGTATCATGTGGGGCCAACAGAAATCACAGATGATGGAGTAAAAATTGTGGATATGAAGAAATCGATTTCTGAAGATGGTTACCCTGTATTCACTCCTTTAGAGGGATCAGATAGGCTTTTTAAAAGTGATTCTGTTATTATTGCCGTAAGCCAGGGACCGAAATCCAGAATAGTTTCAAACGTCAATACTATTAAAGTCAATGAGAACGGTCTTATTATTACTGATAAAGACGGTCATACAACCATGTCAGGTGTATTTTCCGGAGGAGATGTAGTTACCGGTGCAAAAACAGTTGTAGAAGCGGTAAATATATCTAGAAATATAGCCGAGAACATTGAAAAATATTTAGATGAAAAAGTTAAAAACAGTTGAAATTTATCGTTTACAAAAGTAATAAAAACTGTTAAACTCGCCTAAAGTCGTTTTTTAGAAGGTGGAACAATGGTATTGAGTGGTGTGATAGTCAATTCTGCAGCAGTAGGTTTAGGATCTTTGCTGGGAGTTTTATTCAAAAAAAGATTCAACAAAAAAATAATAGACACTGTGATGAACGGTATGGGGTTATGTGTTCTCTATGTTGGAATATCAGGTTCATTGAAGGGGAAAAACATACTGGTGACCATAGCAGCAATAGCCATAGGAGGCATCATTGGTGAGATAATAGATATAGATGATAAACTCAGAAAATTCGGGGTTGCCATGGAAGCCAGATTTAGTTCAAAAACAGATGAAAAAGAGTCTTTGGCAGAGGGATTTCTAAATTCTACCATGGTAGTTTGTGTAGGAGCAATGGCAATAGTTGGATCCCTTCAGAGTGGTCTAATAGGTAATCATGAAGTGCTCTATGCAAAAGCATTTATTGATCTCTTTGTGGTTCTTGCCATGTCTGCAACCATGGGAATAGGTGTGTTTTTCTCGGCATTTATGATTTTATTCTACGAGGGAGCCATAGCTTTATTTGCAGGAACCATTTCCCCATTTTTATCGGCAGTGGTTATAGATGAGATAACATGTGCAGGATCTCTGGTGATCATAGCAATCGGACTCAATATTTTAGGGGTGACCAAGATAAAAGTGGCCAATCTCAGTCTGGCTCCCTTTATCCCTATATTTATATATTTATTTATATAGTTCACCGTATTATTATTTTGAAATTAACTGAGCAGACAGAATAGATTTTCTGTCTGTTTTTTTTTATCTGAACTATAGCTCTAAAAACTTCTATTTGGAAAGTTTAGTTGGATAAATCCGATGAGTATATTTATCCGATGGAGTAATAAAAAAAGAATTTCATGACTCTGAAATAAAACTCTGTAGGCCAATAAAATAGAGGTTTTTATAAAGAGATATTTATATGAAAAAAAGTTACTTTAAACTTCAACGATTTAAGTTGCTTTTTGCATTTTTTTGTTATAAAATGCTTTACTTAGAGAAGAACACAATGTGATTATTTTTATTTAAAAGGAGAGGATTATCATTAAGAAAAACTTTTATATGTTATGTGTTTTAGTTTCGTTGGTTTTTGTTCAGGGGTGTACAAGTCTGTCGGGAGGTTCTCCGATCAGCAAGGCCAAGATAGCCTCTTCTGTAAATGAAAGTGAGGATATGTATGTTGTGGGCTCTGCTAAAATCGAAGACAGCGGTATAGAGGTGTCTAGGATGAAAGCAAGAACTGCTGCAAAAGAGAACTTGAAAAATGAAATTCAGAAAGAAAGCAAAAA
>NZ_JBFHGC010000561.1:0-1822 GCF_041583315.1 Ilyobacter sp.
ACTGTCCATTATTATTGTTAATGTACCCTGGTTTTTATCCTTCATTGCATTACAGGCATTTGTGCATAGATTTAAAATAACCTGGTGGATCTGTGTTTCATTGGCATAGATATTACCGCAATTTTCTTTTATTTTTTTTATAATTTTTATGTTAGAGGGAAGCATAAATTCAGAAAATTTCAGGGCATCTTCCACCACCTTGTTGACGGGAATGATACTATATTTTATTTTTATATTTTTATCACCGCTGAATATTCTTATCTGGTCTATGATCTCCTGAGCTCTTTTAGAAGAGTTATATATTGCTTCTGCATCTTCATAACTGTCAAGATCTGGGTCTAGGTTTCTGAGGAGTATCTCAGAATGACCCATAATAGGTGTCAGAATATTATTAAATTCGTGAGCGATACCTCCTGTGAGAGTTCCTATGGTTTCGAGCTTTCTCCTGTGGTGAAGCTCTGCATCTTTTTTTCTCAGCTCTTCAGTGGATTTATTGATCTCTCTCAGATAATTTGTTTCCATCTTATAGGCTTCTTTATTTTTTATCATCCGCACAATCCAAAATACGATACATGAAGATATAAGTATGATTATTGTGGAGATGAAAATACTGCTGTAAAGATAGTCTCTTATGGGTTTATTGATTTCATCATATGAGGTTACCACTGATACAATCCAAAAATCATCTGAAAAATTAATTCTTGAAAAAACGTTTATTTTTTTTGTTAACTCCAAAGTATCTTGAGGCCACCAGTAAGAATTATAGACATGAAATCCCTCTTTTTGAGATGTCTGTTTTTTAAATAGACTAGCAATACCAGCGTAGTCGAGATCAGGGTACTTTTTCTTTCTAGATGTGATAACAAAATCTCCTACCTGTCCTTTTGAAGGGTGCATCAGAATTTTACCACTGCTGTTTTTTACCACAGCATATCCGTATTCACCGATTTTTACAGGTTTTAATAGAAGTTCATTCATATTTTCCAGTTTTATCTTTCCGAAGATTATTCCGGAAATTTTATTTTTAATTATGACCGGTTCCACTATATTTATGGAAAGGGTATCATTTCTGTCGTGATAAGGATAGCCTATATATGTTCTTCTGCTTGCTTTGACATAGCTTATTTCATCATAAAAATCATCCCCGGTTACAATAAAGTCTTCTTTTGGATAGTTAAGAAAGAATCTGTTTTTTATTTCCATATAATTAAGATTTGCAACTTCCTCATTCTGATAAAGATAAAATGTTTCCATTGCTTCTAAGATGTACTCTTGGGCAGAGCCTTCCGGGGAGGATTCAATGTGATGTGCTATATCAGCGGCTAAGTTTTTAATTCCTTTTTGCTTTTCATCCATGTATAAATTCAGACTTCTTCCTATTGATTTTGATATTGTCATAAGATGTTTTATCTGTTGTGTCATTATTGTATCCTGGTATTTTAAATAACTTTTATAACTGATTCTGATGACTATTAAAGCTATGGAAACAACGGCTATGATTGACAGGAATTTCAACTTGTTTTTTTTCAAAGGCTTCTCCTTTCAATTCATGGTGATATGTAATATAATGTAGTTATCTGATATATTTTGTATATCAGATTTTTTTAAGAATATTGTATACATATATATTATCATATTTCATCAACCACTTAAAATTAAAAAAATATAAATTGGGGAGGTCTTTTGAAGTGAACAGTTACAAGGTCCTATTAGTAGACGATGATGCAGCCATATGTAAAGTTATAAAAAGAGCTCTAAAGCTTGAAAATATAGATATAATATCAGCATCTAACGGAAAAGAAGCTTACTCTCTAGTGACGTC
>NZ_JBFHGC010000562.1:0-1821 GCF_041583315.1 Ilyobacter sp.
GGTAGGGCGATTCTCATTATTTCCCACCATTTTTCTTTTATATGTATGAGGTGACTGCTTTTTATGCTCATACAGGACCCTAGGCTGATACAAGAGTGCTTCTGAAGATAAAATATAGTATATAAAAATCCCACTAAATTGGCAGCAACAGTGGCAATAGCAGCCCCTTTTACCCCCATTTCCGGGAAACCCATTTTCCCGAATATAAGGAGGTAATCTAAGCCTAGATTTACTACTGTCATAACTCCGGTTGTGTATAGAGGGATTTTTGTATTCTGAGCCCCCCTTATTATTCCATTCAGTAGACCCCTCCAGATGGTCATCAAAAGTGCAAAAGAACTTATTTTTAAGTAGATACTTCCCAAAACCAGTACCTCTCCCCTGGCATTAGCAAATTTTAGGAACTCCTGGGGTACAGTATAAAAAAGTACTCCCAAAACCAAAGAAATGGCTGCTCCCATGAAAAATCCTATACTCCCGTATATATTGGCCTCTTCTTCTTCCCCTTCTCCGATTTTCCTGGATACAAGAGAAGTAAGAGCCACCCCTATACCCATGGCAGAAAACACAGCAGACACTGTATATAATATCTGTCCTGAGAGACCTACAGCACTTACTGCCACTCTCCCACCATATTTCCCTACCATAAGTGTATCTACTGTCCATATAAGCATATACAACAGCATCTCACCCACTGCAGGAAGAGCAAGTTTCAGAACTTTTCTATATTTTTCCAGTCTATTCATAAATAATCACCACACTTCATCCTTTGATGGTCTATGACCCTTCAATTAAATACCAATTTTTATTTCTTATTCCTCTCAGCTTATATTAGTTTTACTCAGTTCCCTTATCTTTCTTTTTATTGTCACATTTTCGTCACAGTAAATGAGTAAACTAAGTCATAGAGAATTTCTAAATTAAAGGAGGAATAAAAATGAAAAAATTACTAATGATAGGATTTGTATTTATATCCACTTTGACTTTTGCTGACAGTGGAAGCTTATCTCTGAACTTTGGAGACGGGCACAGAGGAGGCGCTGACGTTGCTGTATCTTTGAATATCGGAGATGATCATCATCACAGATATGAAAAACCGAGATATGTGGAAAAAGAGGTGCATATATACGAGCAGCCGAGATATGTAAAGAAAGAAGTACATGTGTATGAACAGCCGAGATACGTAAAAAAAGAGGTACACAGACATAAAAACAGATACAATGAGCCTCAAAAAGTCGTAGTTGTACATAAATATCAAGAGGTAAATAATAACATTCCATATGGTCATGCTAAAAAGCATAAGGTAAACAAAGGTTATAACAATAACAACAAAAATTGGAAAAATTAGATACTATTTTAATAGACAACAAATAAAAAAGGCTGCTTACGCAGCCATTTTTTATTTGTTATTCTGCTGGTGTCCAGAATACTTCTACTCTTCTGTTCTGAGCTTTTGCTTCTGGAGTTGTGTTTGGAACTAATGGATTCTCTTCTCCAAATCCTTTTGAAACTATTTCTATTTTTTCACCTTCAAGTTTTCTTCTAAACTCGTCGGCTACAGCTTTTGCTCTTTTTTCTGATAACATCATGTTATATTTAGCAGATCCTGTTGAGTCTGTATTACCTTCAATTGTAAGAGTTCCTTGGTGTCCTGCTAAGTCTTTTGAAATCTCATCTACTTCGGCCATTCCAGCTGCTGTTACTTCATAGCTGTTTACTGGGAAAAGTTCTCTTAATTTTAGCCCTTCTTCAGGTACCATGATAACCGGTGCTGGAGCCGGAGCAGGTGCTGGCTTCACTACTGGAGCAGGTTTCATAACC
>NZ_JBFHGC010000563.1:0-1818 GCF_041583315.1 Ilyobacter sp.
CCTATACCCTTTATATCTTTGCTAGAGAGCCACTCTGCAGCCTCTTTGGTCATGACAGGGAAACAACTATAATACTTTTCCTCACTCCAGTATCTCCCCCATCCAGTATTTATAAGGATAAATTCACTTTTTTCTATCTCTTCTTCATATTTAACGAGAAGATCTATGTCTATATCACTTTTACCTCTAGCGTCAACCACTACACCTTTTCCTAAAAATTTATCTGCAGAAAAATCATCAAGTCCCTTTCCCCCAGGTATAATATGCCTTGGTGCATCCATATGAGTACCAGTGTGAGAATAAATAGTTATCTTTTTCTCCTCAAACCCGTCCTTTTCCAATACCCCTATACTTTCAAATTTTGGACTTTCTGATCCTGGAAACATAGGCATATCACCTGTAATTTTATGTGTTAGATCTATTACTTTCATCTTTCCACCTTCCTCTTCATGGATATTTTTATGATAAAAGGGCACAGAAAATTCTGCACCCTTAATATTTATCCTCCGTAAAGCTCTGCCAGTCTTTCCTGCACAGCTTCATCCTGAATATAGTCATCATATTCCATTAATTTATCAAGTATTCCGTTAGGAGTGATCTCAATTATTCTGTTTGCCACAGTCTGTATGAACTCATGGTCATGAGCGGCGAAAATAATTGTCTCGTCAAATTTTACAAGTGCTTTATTTAAAGATGTTATTGATTCAAGATCCAAGTGATCTGTAGGATTATCAAATAAAAGTACGTTAGATCCTGTAAGCATCATTTTAGAAAGCATACATCTTACTTTCTCTCCTCCAGAAAGAACTTTTACTTTTTTGAAAGATTCTTCTCCTGAGAAGAGCATTCTTCCTAAGAATCCTCTTACAAAAGAATCATGCTGGTCTGGAGAATACTGTCTCAGCCAGTCAATTAATTCAAGATCAGAACCTTCAAAGAATTCTGAGTTATCTCTAGGCATATAGGCCTGAGTAGTGGTAACTCCCCATGTTATAGTCCCGCTATCCGCTTCTATTTCTCCTGCCAGTATAGAAAGAAGTGTGGTTTTTACTATATCATTTTTAGACAATAGAATAACCTTGTCCTTAGGATTAATAGTAAAAGTCACGTTATCCAATACTTTTACTCCGTCAATAGTTTTAGTAAGATTTTCTACCTTCAGGATGTTGTTTCCAGATTCTCTCTCTGCCCTAAACTCTATAAACGGATACTTTCTGTTGGAAACCTGCATATCCTCTAACTGAAGATTTTCAAGCTGTTTCTTTCTGGAAGTTGCCTGTTTTGATTTAGAAGCGTTGGCACTGAATCTGGCGATGAATTCTTTCAGTTCGGCTCTCTTCTGCTCAAGTTTTTTATTTTTATTGTTTATAAGTGTAACCATAAGCTGATTTGATTCATACCAGAAGTCATAGTTACCTACATACATTTTTACCTTACCGTAATCTACGTCTGCGATATGAGTACACACTTTGTTTAAAAAGTGTCTGTCGTGGGATATTACAATAACAGTTGTATTTTCAAGACTCATCAGGAAGTTTTCAAGCCACGAAATCGCCATGATATCAAGTCCGTTTGTAGGCTCGTCAAGTAGCAGTACATCTGGGTCTCCGAATATAGCCTGAGCCAGGAGAACTTTTACTTTTTCTCCCTCTGTGAGTTCCTTCATCAGTTTAGAATAAAGGTCTGCCCCTATACCAAGTCCCATAAGAATTTTCTCTGCATTTGTCTCTGCTGACCATCCGTCTAACTCTTCTATTCTATCAGTTAGCTCTCCTGCCCTAGCATAGTCCTCGTCTGTTGCATCGGGTTTTGAGTATA
>NZ_JBFHGC010000564.1:0-1801 GCF_041583315.1 Ilyobacter sp.
CTTTCGGAAAAGCTCTTTTTATTTCCGGTTCCAGAGATTATTTAGGTGCACCTTTACTAAATTCATACTCTTTCTTAAGTTCAGGAGGAGGATATTCTACCCTCTTTTCCACAGAGGAAGTCATCAGTTCAGTTTCTCCTTTTGCAAGAGAGCTGGTATTTAAAAGAGGTGTCGTCTCTGAAAACGGAAGTCTCTCTAAGTCAAATTTTGAAGATATAATGGAAGCCGCCAAAAAAAATGATGTAGTGGCCATAGGTTCAGGAATATCCCTTGATCCTTCCACTATGATCCTTGCCAGAAAGATCATAGAACATTGTAGAAAACCTGTCATCATCGACGGAGACGGAATTACTGCGGTTTCTGAAAATCTTGAAATTCTAAAGACACGTGAATTCCCTACAATACTTACACCTCATATAGGGGAGTTTTCAAGACTCACAGGACTTCCCATTGAAAAAATACAGTCAGACAGAGCTAATATTTTAAGGGATACAGCCAGACAGCTAAAAAGTTATATTATTTTGAAAGATGCTACGACCATAATAGCCTCTCCACAGGGGGAACTCTTATTCAGTACTGCAGGCAACAGCGGAATGGGGGTGGCAGGGAGTGGGGATCTTCTCGTTGGGATACTGGCCATGGCACTTTGTTCTCTGGAACCTTTAGTGGCATGCTCTATAGGGGTGTTTCTACACGGGTATGCAGGGGATCTTACTGCAGGAATTCATGGTGAAGACGGAGTCCTTCCTACCAAGATACTGGAGAACCTTTCCCTGGCTGTCAAAAACTTCAGAAAAAACTATTCCAAAGTTTTAAAAAAATATATTCCCAGACAAATTTAAAAGCGGGTAAAAAACCCGCTTTTTTGTTTTTCTATTTAATTAGTTTTGGTGATCTTTCAGGATTTATTCATCCCATTTTTTAGGGGCATGCATTTTTTCACAATATCCATAGTCTTCACTGTAATTTTCGATTGCTTTAAGGACATTTATCGCCCTATTCATCTTTGCAATCTGCTCCGGAGTTCTCTGGTTATTATTTTTTATCGTCAGGTCTCCTCCGTACTCAAGTAAAAGTTTAAAAATCTCTTTTTCATTTAGCTCTGCAGCCAAATGGAGAGGAGTATTTCCTCTTTTATCTCTGATATTTACATCTACGCCATTGTAAACAAGAAAATCAGCGATCTCATAATTTCCCATTGTCACAACATGATGAAGAAAGGTGTATCCATTTTCATCTTTTTCATCAATAAGATCCACATGAAGATTTTCTTTAAAAAGTTCCACATTTTCCTCTTTTAAATAGTTTAAAAGTTCCATCATCCACCTCTATAATTTTTTACAAACACACTATATTTTAAACCCTCTCAGTGCCCTTCAGAATTGCCCCTTTCCTCGTGAGAACTGAAAGTTATTTAAACTTTTATATGAGTTCCTTTTTTACAAAATACCCTCTTAAAAAAAGTGTACTAATAAAGTTATTTTAGAACCCATTAAGAACTAAAAAAGCTTATTTTGCCCAGATAAAATAATTATTTTGTAAGGTATTCTATTGCTTTTTCAGTTAAAAGTCAATTTAATTTTCCTGCGGTATCATACAATTTTTAACTTGAAAACATACAAATTATATATTTTTATTACAACAGAAATAAGCACTCCTCTGACATGCAAATACATTGAGATCACAAAGTTTTATCTTGAAAATATTCTATCCAGTGAAACAGAAAAGACCGTCCTCTAAAACGGTCTTTTCTAACTGTTTAAGTATAATGGTTGTTCTACTTCCAATATCTCTTTTCTGC
>NZ_JBFHGC010000565.1:0-1798 GCF_041583315.1 Ilyobacter sp.
CTCTTTTGATTTTTTAAAAAGAAGATCAATAAAAATATTTATTTCCATTATCATTTCCTCCAAATCATATTTTGATTAATTGAACAACTATTTTCCAGAACAATTTTAAACGTCCTATATAATTTATAGTATTTATTCATGATAAATGCAAACAAAAGATATATTTGGAACGACATATGACTAAGTTTGATCACTATTTTTTCTGAAAATATAAAAGGCTGAAACCTCTAAAAAGAGTTTCCAGCCTCTCGGTGCTATTTTTCAGTTGATATTTAAAAATATCATTTATCTTTTGGTATTTTTATGATTTATTTTCATTATTTCGGTTTTGACCTTGGCCTCTAGTGATCCTATCTCTTCATTGAGATTTTCCACTTTGCTCCAGTCAGGGTTTTCTTTCAGAAGCTCCGCTTCCAGTTCGAGCTGTTTTCTGTTTATATCTATTCCGTATTTGCTGTATACTTTAAAGCTTTCCTCTCTGATTTTTAGGTACAGCTCTCCTTCCTCAGCTGTAAGCCGCTGGAATCTCTGCATATGCATATATCCATCTCTGTACTGGCCATCTCCAAAATTATACATCATCATATTGCTACTGTATCCAGACTTCATCATTCTGTCTCCAAAATAACCATGTCCACCATTAAACGCCTTTCTCATACCGAAACTCATAAATAAAAATACTAATACTAAAATCAAAAACAAGGCGCCTATAAACGATAAAATTTTTCTCATTGTCAACCTCCTTTAATAAAGAAATTCTATATATACTATTCTACGAGGTACAGAATAATCCTATATAAAAAATTAAAAATAAAAAAAAGAAGGTATGCTATATCAGAGTATATAATTTTGTCAGATAAAGAGGGGGGGATGGGTATGAAAAATATTATTTCACTTTTAATTCCAAAAATTATTAAAGTTTCCCCTTCTTCAAAGGTAAGGGAAATTTACAGCATAAAAAAACTCAAGTCAAAATTTGGAAAATCTAATGTTTCTGCAAATGATATTCAGATAGAGGTATGGCTAGGCGACACATGGGCAATATTGCAGGACGGGATTCAAAAGCCCTTTGAAGGGAGATTTCTCGCTATGATAAACTCATCTTTAGAAAAAGAAGGGATGTCAAAACTAGGAGTCAAAAAAAGTGGACACGTATATTATGACCCGGTCAGAGAGCAGTATACAATTGTAAACTGTTCAGGCAAGGTTGTTTTTATAGGTAGCGGTAAAAATATTGATGAAATATCGAGAATCTTTAGAAGAATAGAACTACACAAAAAATAATAAAAACTTTTAAACAAAAAATCCAGATTATATAATCTGGATTTTTATTGTTCTTTCAGAAAAAATTCAAGTGTTTTCTTTGATTTTAATTCGTTACAGTGGTTGCAAAAAAACTGAGTAGACCCGCATGCTGCCAGAATCTCCACTTCTTTTCCGCATTTGTCACATAAGGCTGCTTTTTTAAAGGTTTTTTTACATTTGTCACAGTGATATTTTCCAGTGAGACTGTCCTTGGTAGTTTCATTTCCGCAAACTGGGCACACACTAATTTTATCCATAAATTTTTCTCCTTTTTATAAAGTAAATATAGCTGATACTAATTATAAAATTGTTTTACAGAGATTTCAAGTTTTATTAATTAGAATTTTATTATTTCTAAATTTCAAACTCCAAAAACAATGTCGCAAAATTAGACCCTCCTCTTACATCTTTTATAACTCCTTGAATTCCTGATCTGTGGGAAATTCCTATTCCTGCATTTGAATTATTAAACTCCTCTTTTCCAAAGATATCC
>NZ_JBFHGC010000566.1:0-1797 GCF_041583315.1 Ilyobacter sp.
ACAAAGCAATCTGTAAATAAGGATTTTGTGAAAAACTTTTTGAATGAAAGAGGAAGAAGTAGTGACAGAGATTAGATAAAAGAATATTTATTATATATATTATAACTTTTAAAAGAGCTCATAAAATGTGGATAAATGCTGCATTTTATGAGCTCTTTTTTTGTAGTTGTTTCTTAAACTTTTTATTGTTTATTCTAATTTGTTGCACGAGTCTTTTATATGGTTATAGATTAAAGTATGGTAATTAAATTTTAAAATTGTTTAGTAACTTAAATTATTTATGGTAAAATCTTTTAAAGTTTTATTGTTAAATTTTGAATAAACTGAAGATTTATTTGTAATTGGAGGACAGATGGAAAATATTTTTGAAAAGGCCACTAAAATCAAAGAGAAGATAGATAAATATAATTATTATTATTATGTAAAAAACGAAAGTCTGGTGTCAGATATAGAATATGACAAGCTTCTGAAAGAGCTGGAAAAAATAGAAAGAGAAAACCCGGAGATAATGGATGAGCTTTCTCCCACAAAAAATGTGGGATCCAGTCTTGGGGATACAAAATTTCAAAAGGTAGAACATAAAAAACCAATGCTTAGCCTTTCTAATACATATAATATAAAGGATGTAGAAGATTTTCATCAGAGGGTCAATAAAGTACTTGGGAAGGCTAAAGATGAGGAGACGGAAAAATCTCTGGACTACGCCCTGGAACTAAAGCTAGACGGTCTGTCTATAAGTGTCCATTATAAAAATGGTAAACTGGTAAAAGGAGTAACAAGAGGAGACGGAGCTGTGGGAGAGGACGTGACAGAGAACATCATGGAGATAAAGTCCATCCCCAAATATCTGAAAGAGGAAATAGATATAGAGGTGAGAGGGGAGATAGTCCTTCCTTTAAGTGAGTTTAAAAAATTGAATCAACTAAGATATGACAGAGGAGAGGATATTTTTGCCAATCCAAGAAATGCAGCCAGCGGGACTCTGAGACAGTTAGATCCGAAAATAGTAAAAGAGAGAAATTTAGACTGTTATTTTTACTTTCTGGCAGACTGTCATAAACTGGGTCTAAACAGACATTCTGAGAGTATGGAATTTCTGAATAAAATAGGACTTAAAACAACGGGTGTCTGTGATGTGTGCACCAGTATAGGGGATCTAGAAAACAGGATAAAATACTGGGAAAATAACAGGTGTACTCTGGACTATGAAACTGACGGTCTTGTTATAAAGGTAAACAATGTAGATTTGTGGGAACAACTGGGTGCAACCACTAAAAGCCCCAGATGGGCAATTTCTTATAAATTTCCAGCAAAACAGGTGACAACAATTCTGAAGGATATTACCTGGCAGGTAGGAAGGACCGGAAAGGTGACTCCTGTAGCGGAACTGGAAGAAGTAGAGGTTTCAGGAAGTAAAGTGAGACGTGCCAGTCTGCATAATTTTGATGAAATACTGAGAAAAGATGTGAAAATAGGCGACAGGGTATTTATAGAAAAGGCAGCAGAGATAATCCCACAGGTGGTAAAAGTAGTAAAAGAAGCCAGAACCGGTGAGGAAAAGGAGATAATTCCCCCTTCCGTGTGTCCTGAATGTGGTTCGGAACTAGGTAAAGAGGAAGGGCTTGTAGACCTGAGGTGCCCCAATGAAAAATGTCCTGCTAAGGTGAGAGGACAGATAGAATATTTTGCTTCGAGAGATGCCATGAATATAAACGGTCTCGGCAAGAAGATCGTGGAAAAGTTTATAGAAATAGGAAAGATAAATGATGTAGCTGATATATATGACCTTCATCTTTA
>NZ_JBFHGC010000567.1:0-1796 GCF_041583315.1 Ilyobacter sp.
TCTGAGCAAAGCGAGTTTTGATTTTTTCTTGGATTTCCAAGGGCATTTAGCTTATTTTTCACAGGCCTTGATTTTTGGTTACTTTTCATCAAGGAAAAGTGACAGACTTTCGAATAAATTCAGTATTTTATCCAAAAATTTCCGATTGAAATCTTCGCAAGTCAAGTTGTTATATGTTATAATTTTATCTGTAAAAAATAATTTTGGGAGGATACTTGGATGAACTTACAGGAAAAAGCTCTGAGTTACAGAGAAGATGTAATAAATGCTATACAAGAAGCTATAAGGATAAAAAGTGTGGAGGAGCCTCCTCTTCCTAGTAAGCCTTTTGGAGAAGGTCCTGCAGAAGCACTGAAATATTTTCTTGATCTCGGAAAGAGTATGGGTTTTGAGGTAGAAAATTTTGACAATTATGCAGGTCATATAGATTTCGGATCTGGAGATGAGACTATAGGTATACTAGGACACGTAGATGTGGTCCCGGAAGGCGAGGATTGGAGTCATCCTCCCTATGCCGGTGAGATAGCAGATGGTAAAATATACGGGAGAGGTGTCCTTGATGACAAGGGCCCTATGATAACTTGTCTTTACGCAATGAAGGCTATAAAGGAGTCTGGACTCAAAACAGGAAAAAAAATAAGAATGATTCTCGGAGCCAATGAAGAAACAGGTTGGGGATGTATGGATCATTATTTCGGAAAACTGAAAATGCCTCAGCCGGCCCTTTCTTTTACTCCTGATTCTACATTCCCTGTTACCTTTGCAGAAAAAGGTATCATGCAGGTAATCCTGAAAAAAAAATATGAGGACGGAGAGAAGATCAGAGTAAATGGCGGAAATGCCTTTAATTCAGTTTCGGAAAAAGCTTTTCTGGAGATTTCAGAAGAATCCGGAAAAGTGATAGCAGACCATGTCTCTGCATTTAATAAGAATAAAAACTATACTGTGGAAGTAGAAGAAAAATCCGGAAGTCTGGTTATCTCATCAGCAGGTAAATCTGCTCATGCTTCCAGAGTGGACAAAGGATACAATGCCGTATCAGCCCTGATGAAACTAATATCTGAATCTGGGTATAGAGGGGGCGCTTTAGAAGATATAGCAAGATTTTTTTCTGAAAAAATACAGATGGAGACTGACGGAAAATCAATGGGAATAGCTTTTGAAGACCGTGATTCCGGAGAGCTCACACTGAACATAGGGATGATCTCTTTAGAAAACAATATCCTCGAAATTTCAATTGATATCAGATATCCTGTTACCATTGAAAAAGAAGCAGTGCTCCAGGGTCTGGAAAAAAGTGCTTCAGATTTTGGAATGGCGATGGAGATTCACGGAGGAAAAGAACCTCTATACGTTCCAAGAGATCACTTCCTGGTAAAGACACTCATGGATGTCTACAAAGATGTGACAGGTGACAGTGAGGCCCAGCCTATAGCTATAGGTGGAGGTACCTATGCCAGAGCGATAAATAACTGTGTGGCCTTTGGTTCTCTTCTGAAAGACCAGGAAGATAACATGCACCAGAAAGATGAGTATCTGGAGATAGACAAGCTCGATACCTGGTTAAAAATATATGTAGAAGCTATATACAAGCTTTCAAAATAAGTTAAAAAAACCCGTCAAGGTCAATCCAAGACGGTTTTTTTTATTTTAAAATATGATTTCTCTCTGCAAATATAAATTTGAGAATAATTTTGCATATTAAAAATAAAATATGGTATCTTATAAAGATATCTGTAATTTTGTGAAGTGAAAATCCAGTAAAATAAGTCACAAAATTTAAGTGTAAATAATAA
>NZ_JBFHGC010000568.1:0-1796 GCF_041583315.1 Ilyobacter sp.
GGTATAATTTCTAAAAACAGTCTTTATAAAAAATATAGGATTGTAATGAAAACAAAAATAAAATCGCTATGGAAACATCTGGATATTAAAAATGAAATCAGGAGAAATTCTATGAAAAAAATTATATATCTATTTCTTTTTTTATTTTGCTTTTCAGCATCCTATTCGTTGAATGACAGAAACATTCTTGTGATCCATTCCTACCATCATGGTTTGGGATGGGAGGATAATATTTCTGAGGGAATCAAGGACACCTTCGACTCTGAGGAGTTTGAGCTGTTTTTTGAATATCTAGACGGAAAAAGAAATTACGGTGAGGAGTATTTCAATAGTTTGGCACAGCTGTATAAGCAAAAAGCAAACTTAACAAATTTTGAAGCTATCATAGTCTGTGATAATATAGCTCTGGATTTTATAATTAAGTATGGCCCTGAATTTTTTCCGGGAGTACCAGTTGTCTTTTGCGGGATAAATAATTTCAATAAAGAGATGCTGGGAGATTATAAAAATGTAGCCGGTATTTTGGAAAATGCAGACCACAGAAAGAATGTAGAGCTGATTCTGAGTATTCATCCAGATGTAAAGAATATTTTGATAGTGAATGACAATACTGTAACTGGAAAAGCAGTGAGAGAAGAGCTGGAAAAAATAATTCCGGATTATGAGTCCAAAGTGAATATTGATATATATTCTGATTTTTCCATAGAAGAACTAAAAAACAAATTGCAAAATATAGGCTCTGATACAGTGATATATCTGCTTGTATTAAACAGAGACAACACAGGTAAGTTTATATCTTATAATGACGGATTAAAACTTGTAACTGAAGTATCTGATCATCCCATTTACGGAGCATGGGATTTTTATCTGGGCCGCGGAATCGTGGGAGGAAGCATCCTGAGCGGTTACGTGCAAGGGTTGGAGGCAGGAAGGCTTTTAAAAGATATAATAAACAGCAGAGACAAAGATTATGCAGGACAATTTAAAGACGGTGAAACAAAGTATATGTTTGACTACAATGAACTGGAAAAATTTGGTATATCAAAGTCCTCTCTGCCTAAGGGTAGTGTAATAGTCAACAGTCCTGTAAACCTTATTTATAAATACCATATGCAGATACTTTCTGTTACTTACCTGATTATTGTGATTTTAATAATAAATATTTTTTATAAGAAAAAAAATGAAAAGAAGCTGATAGCCATGGTCCATGAGAAGACCCTTCATTTGGAAAAAGCCAACCAGGAATTGGAGTGGATTTCAAATATTGACGGCCTTACCCAGCTGTATAACCGGAGATATTTTGATAAAAACCTGGAAGACCGATGGAGAGAGCTGGAGCGAAACGGATTCCCATTATCCATATTAATGATAGATGTGGATTATTTTAAGAAATACAATGATATTTACGGACATATGGCAGGAGACGAGTGCCTGAAGAAACTTTCAAGGGTATTTTTTAAAAGCGTGGGAAGACCTTTTGATACAGTGGCCCGGTATGGGGGAGAGGAATTTACCGTCTTGGTGAGTTCAGATGCCCGGGGAGCAGAGAAAATAGCAAAATGGATACTGGAAGAGGTGGAGAACCTGGGGATACCTCACGCCGGATCTCACAGAGGGATAGTCACTGTGAGTATAGGTATAGGGGTGGCGGTTCCCAACGACAAATTAAAGGCAGAAAAACTTTTGGATACATCAGATCAGGCTCTTTATGAGAGTAAGAACAAAGGAAGAAATCAATACACATTGAGATATTTAGAATTAAAACAATAATTTTTTAACTAGCAGGGGAGAGCCTA
>NZ_JBFHGC010000569.1:0-1794 GCF_041583315.1 Ilyobacter sp.
GGCATGGGTTATAGTAGTTTGTAATATAATGCTTCTTATGTCTAAAATAAATATCATCCTCTCATGTTGAATAGTTTTGAAGTTGTATTAACAATTATAAATTATAAATACACAAAAGTCTATTATTATATATTGGAGACTATTCAATATAAATTAATGGGGACAGTGAATTGTGCATACAAAAAATTTAAATATAATTCTTAATTATCAAAAAAATAATGTAAGACAAATTTTTAAGACCGGTATCATTAAATTTTTTTTATAAAAATTAACGACTTTGGTAGAGGGTTCCGCTTCTGATTCCCCTACTTCTCCAAAGAAAATAAAGAATTCCAGCTAAAAGGTATCCTAAAGAAGCTAGAAGAAACGAATTTCTTCCGAAATTAAAATATGAAAAACTGCCAATTATCCCGCCAATAAAAAATCCTAAAAAAAGAAAAAATAAAAACTTTATCTTCCATACATCGGTGTGTTTTTTTCTCAGATAATTCCCTATATAAACTCCCATGTCTGTAAGGCTACCTGTAATATGAGTCATTCTCACAGTCATTCCTTTGTAAGTGATAAAGAGTCCGTTTTGCATTCCGCATAAGAATGACAGCATCTGAAGAAAGATTTTTTCTATGTTTATAAAATAAAAGCTCAAAAGTAAAACTATTCCAATAAAAAAGAGCATAACTCCATAACGTTTACCAGGATTAAACTCCTTTTCCCCGAGAATATACCCTGATGTAATGCATCCGAGAAGAAAGAATATTATAGTAGAGAAAACTCTCCAGAATATTTGGAACTCTCCATGTACAAAGGCAATAGATGAGTTAGTAGTGCTACCGGTAAAGTGACTTACCGGTATGGAGTATAACAATATCCCTAAAGCATTTATAAACCCACTGAGAGATGCCAAAAGTGTAGATAAAAATAAAAGTCCTATTTCCTGTTTCTTCATGATTTTCATCTCCAAAAAGTAATTTTATGGGGGTATTATATCATTATTTGATTTTTGAAGTAATGTACAAATTTATCTAGTCTCAATTTCAATTAATTTAGTTTATATCCTCTAGAAATTAAAAAAAAGCAAGAGGCATCCTCTATCCGATTATAGAGGGGAGCATCACTAAATCTTAAAAATATCCTGTAGTATCGCTTTAAATCAGAGATGAGATAAAAATCACTGGTCTTTTTTATTTTAGAAAGGTATAATTTCAAAGTGGTTTTATCTTTTGCTTGAAGGAGGATTATGAAGATCAGATACAGTATCGGGGAGATGAGTAAGTTATTTGACATACCCATAACAACTCTGAGGCATTATCACAATAAAGGAATATTTACGGCAGACTATATTGATGAAGAAACAGGATACAGATATTATTCATATGAGCAGTTTGAGTTACTCAATAATATATTGAATTTAAGATACGGAAAAGTTCCGTTGAATAAGATAAAAGAATATCTGGAAAAAGAAAACATTCATTCTTTAAAAGAAGTTTTCATAGAGCAAAAAGAAGAGCTTACCCAAAAGATAGAGGAGCTTGTTAAAGCAAAAAAGAATATTGAAGAAAGATTGAGCTATATAGAGAGAGTTGAAAAAATAGAGATTTTTGGGGAAGTAACAGAAGAGATCAGGGGGGAAAGAGAAATATTTTCTATCTGGAAGGAATTTATAGAGGAGAGTGAACTGGAACTTTTGGTCAGAGAGCTGGGAAAGGAGAGTAATTTCTCCTGCAGGCTTATTTGGGGAAAGGTCGGGCTTCTTATGGAAAAGAATAAGGGATACAAAAAGTATTCAGGAATATA
>NZ_JBFHGC010000570.1:0-1785 GCF_041583315.1 Ilyobacter sp.
ATACTGCCAAAGTTTCTGTAGCATTTGATATGGAGGCAGGTAAAGCTGGTGAAACCCTGGCCACATGGAGAGAAGCGTTTAAGATGAGCCAGAGTGAAGTAATAAAGCTGGCTGATCAGATGAATCTATTGGGCGACAGTATAAAAGTGGCTCCTGCTCAGGTAGCGGAAATAGCCACTCAGGTAGGGGGCTTAGGCAGGATGGCAAACTTTACAGAGGCTCAAACATCGGCTCTTGGAGGAACTTTGATAGCTCTTGGGGTCAAAGATGCCGGGACAGCTTCTACTGCAATTAGAAAGCTTTATACCACTATGGCTTCAGGTGATTCTGCAAGCAGTACCATGTCTGCAGCATTTCAAAAGATAGGGATTGATCCTGGACAATTAGCTGAGGACTTGCAAAAAGATTCTCAAGGCGCATTGATGAAAGTATTCCAAGGATTGAATAATTTGAATGATTCTGAAAAACTTTCTGTAACAAAACAGTTATTTGGTGAGGAAGCTATGAGCTCCATGGGAATGCTTATTAATAATACAAAGTTTTTAAAAGAGAATTTAAAGCTTGTAGGAGATACCACTAAATATGCTGGAAGTATAAACAATGAGTATAACAATAAATTGAATACTACGGCTTCTGATATAAAACTAGCATTAAAAGCGACTACAGACATGGCAGCTGCAACAACAAGATTCTTTCTTCCTCCTATAAGAGGTGCCACAAAAGGTATGGTTAATTTCAGTGAAGGGATCACAAAATTTACAGAAGATTATCCTAAATTGTCTAAGGCAGTGGCCTTTGGAGCAGCTGGATTTGTGGGGTTAAAACTAGGAACAAGCGGAGCGGTACTTGGAATAAAAATGCTGGCAAATACTAAAAAAGACCTTGTTTTTTTAAAAGAGACTGCATTATTAATCAAAGGCTGGAAGCAATGGGGGCCGGTATTATCAGGAGTAAAAACCGGAGTGACAGCCCTTGGAGCAGCAGGGAAAGCAATGCTGTTTAATCCTTGGGTACTAGGTATAGGAGCTGTTGTTGCTGGAGGATATTTAATATATAAAAACTGGGATCTAATCAAAGAAGGCTTTAAAAACAGTTACGAATATATAAGTGGAAAACTTTCAAAATTGTGGGAGTTATGGAAAAAATTTACTGTTCCAGGAAAAATGTTTAGCTGGGTACAGAAAAAATACAAGGGATACAAGGAGAAAGGGATACCTGCCTATGCCAAGGGAGGAGTTGTAGGAAGACCTCATCTTGCATTGGTAGGTGATGGAAGGACTCCTGAATCGATAATTCCACATGATGGAACTCGGCAGTCTAAGGACCTTTGGTTTAATGCAGGAGAAAAGCTTGGAATGTTTGCAGGTGAAGGGGTCCCTAAATTGTTCTCTAAAGTCAAAGAGAGAGCAGAAAGAAAGGATATCAGAAATAAGATAGAGGTAAATATAGATTTTAACCCGGTTATAAAGGGCGAGTCCTCCAAGGGTATAGTAGAAAGGCTTAGGGAAGAGATGCCGGTTCTGGCAGAACTTATAGAGGGAGCTGTAGAAAAGGCAATAATCAAAAATCAAAAGAAAGAAAGGAGGGTAAGTTTTGGATAAACAGGTGGATATTTATACCACTATTCAAGGAGATACATGGGACCATATCAGTCATAAGGTCTATGGAAAAGATAAATATTCCAAAGATCTTATGAGGGCCAATCCAAAATATCTGAATGTTGTCTTTTTCAGTGGAGGAACATTACTTATTTGTCCGGACATATCTGAAGAAGAAACTGCAACC
>NZ_JBFHGC010000571.1:0-1772 GCF_041583315.1 Ilyobacter sp.
CAATCAAGAATAGTTTTCATGGTATCTTCAAAGAAAGGATTAAAAGGGCTGTATTTTTTTTAATATAAAAAAACAGGATATTTATTGTGTTTTGAATTTTAACGGGCGTGTTCAGATAAATATTAAAAAAAAACCTCATAAAAATATTGACAAGATGTTCTAAAAGTGGTAAAAATGTATTAGAGTGTGGTATCGATACCACAAGAGGTGATGAAAGATGACAATAAAAGAGATTGCAAGATTAGCAGAGGTATCTACCTCTACAGTATCAAGGGTATTAAATGATTCCGGTTATGTAAATCAGGAAGTCAGGGAAAGGGTAGAGAAAATAATAGATGATACAGGATACCTGCCCAGTGATACTGCAAAAGATCTGAAGAAAAAAAATACAAAACTTATAGGTGTTATAATACCGAAGCTTAGCTCTAGGACTATAGGTCTTGTGGCAGATGGGATAACAAAGGTTCTTGATGAAAATGGATATAGTTCCATACTGGCAAACACAGGTTTGGATTTCAAAAAAGAGATTGAATTCATAAAGATATTTAAGCAGAAGAGAGTGGACGGTATTATTTTTGTGGCTACTAATATAGCTGAGGAACATGTAAAATTATTGAAAAAGATGAAGATACCTACTGTTTTTATAGGACAGGATTCAAGTAGTCATGATTTTTCCTGCATTATCCACAACGATTATGGTGCTACAGTGGAGATGACAAACTATCTGGTGAAAAACGGACACCGAAAAATAGGTTTTATAGGGGTAGATGAGATAGACAGAGCAGTAGGCTACCAGAGAAGAAGAGGATACGAAGACGCCCTCAAGGAACACGGAATCGATGTAGACAGAAATCTTATTTCCATAGGGAACTTCGAAATTTCATCGGTGGATGCTTCTATGAGAAAACTTATGAAAGAAAAACCTACAGCAATATTAGCAGTTACCGACAACCTGGCTGTAGGTGCTATAAATTATCTCCTGAAAAATGGGTACAGGGTTCCTGAAGACGTATCTGTAGTAGGAGAGGGAGATTCAGGTATAGCAGAAATTTATAATCCTGGTCTGACCACTATAAAATATCAGTATTTAGAATCAGGAGAAGAGTCTGCCAGAGTTTTGATGAGAATTTTAAAAACCGATAAATCAGAAAAAATAGTAATGAATTATAGACTGGTGGAAAGGGAGAGTGCTAGCAAAATATAGCCTTTTCTTTTTTCCGGCATGTGGTATCGATACCATGTTTTGGAGAACTGTTTTTATCACTTGTTTTTTAAAGTAAGGAGTGGATTTCAAATGGGTATTCTGTCAAAGCTTTTTGGAAGTAAAAAAGTTGTTGAAAAGGTAGTTGAAAAAAAAGTAGTGGAAATATATTCTCCGATTGACGGTGATGTTGTGGGTCTTTCAGAAGTCCCGGACGAGGCTTTTGCATGTAAGGCTATAGGAGACGGAGTCGCAATAATTCCTTCAGGAGATATGATATACTCACCGCTGGATACAGAAGATATGAGCATATTTGAAACAAATCACGCAGTGTCTCTTGAATCAAAAGAGGGCCTTGAGGTAATAGTTCATTTCGGGGTGGACACTGTGAATTTAAAGGGAAAGGGATTTGAAAGAATCGGAAGAGAAGGGACTGTCAAGACAGGTGATAAACTGGTGAAATATGATCTTGAATATCTAAAAATCAATGCTAA
Organism: Ilyobacter sp.; assembly: GCF_041583315.1. NCBI lineage: Bacteria > Fusobacteriati > Fusobacteriota > Fusobacteriia > Fusobacteriales > Fusobacteriaceae > Ilyobacter > Ilyobacter sp. The sequence continues at coordinate 1,696 of NZ_JBFHGC010000571.1, forward strand.
ATCTGTAAAAACTCCTGTAATAATATCTAATATGGAGCTTGTAGAGGAGATAGAGAGAGTAACCGGGAAAGTAAAGG
>NZ_JBFHGC010000572.1:0-1770 GCF_041583315.1 Ilyobacter sp.
CTTGGAAATGTAATACTTAAGGACCCTGAAACAGAAGTAAGGGGTTCTCAGGCTGAGTATTTTATAAAATCAAATGAGATATTTGCCCAGAAACCTTTTAAAGTATTCTACGACAACCTCGTGATCAACTCTACAAATGGTAAATTTAATATGGCCAGTAAGACCCTGGACGGGAAAAATGTAGTAATTACCTCTGACAATGGAGAAAAACTCCAGGGAGACCATGTGTTCGGTGCCTTTGTAGATAAAAAAATTGATTTTGTGGGAAATGTAAAAGCTTCCATGTATCAAATCGATAAAAAAACCGGGAAGAAGGAACCTGTGAATTTCCAGGGGAACTCGGCCAGGGTATATTTTATAGAGGACAACGGCTATAAGGCCACGAGAAGTGAGATAAAGGATAAAGGGGTCTTTAAATACAGCGGAATGACACTTTATTCAGATTACCTGGAGCTGGATTTACAGAGAAACCTGGCCCTGGGAAAACAGGGAAGCCGTCTGATCATGGAAAACGGAACAGAGGTAACTTCTGAGATAGCAGACGTGAACCTGACTACTGAGGTGGCAAACCTTATCAACAAAGTGGTGATAACCAACTTTAGCCAGGAAAGCGGATACACAAAGGCTACTGCAGACAGGGGAATAATAAAAAACAAGGAAAAAATTGCAGAGCTGGAGGGCAGGGTAAAGGCCGAGAGTGCTACTGCCACTATAGAGGCTGACAGAGGTATTTACAACATGAATACCAATAAATTTAAGGCTATAGGAAATGTATTTATAAATTACAAAACAAAATAAGGAGAGGTCTCCATATGAAAAGTATAATAGCACAGGACCTGTGCAAGAGCTATAAAAAGAGAAGAGTAGTCAATGGAGTCAGCCTGGAAGTGAAAAAGGGCGAAATAGTGGGGCTGTTAGGACCCAACGGAGCCGGTAAAACCACTACTTTTTATATGATGACGGGTATAGTAAAACCGGAATCCGGAAAAGTATGGTGCAACGAGGTAGACATAACAGAACTGCCTATGTATAAAAGGGCAAACATGGGAATAGGCTATCTGGCACAGGAACCTTCGGTATTCAGAAATCTCACAGTAGAGGAGAATATCTACGCCATACTGGAGATGAGAAATATATCTAAGCCTGAGATGAAGGAAACTATGGAAAAACTTATGGAAGAGTTTAAACTGTCTCATGTGTCTAAATCCCTTGGTTATTCCCTGTCAGGAGGAGAGAGAAGAAGAGTGGAGATAGCAAGGACTATCGCAAACAATCCAGATTTCATCCTTCTAGATGAGCCATTTGCAGGGGTGGATCCCATAGCTGTAGAGGATATACAGCAGATAATAAGATATCTGAAGGAAAAGGGGCTGGGGATACTCATAACAGATCACAGTGTGAGGGAAACCTTGAGTATAACTGAAAAGGCATATATAATGGCCCAGGGGCAGGTTCTTATAAGCGGTACTCCAAAGGAGATAACTGAAAATGAGATGGCCAGAAAAATTTATCTGGGAGAAGGATTTAAGCTGGATTAAGTTTTACTATCTTGATAAGATATAATTAATTTGAGATATATGGGTAATTACTGAATTTCTCAAGAGTTCGTTACTTTTCCTTGATGAAAAGTAACCAAAAATCAAGCCTTGGTCTTGTCCAAGCTAAAATATAATAAATTTTACTAAAAATACAAAACTCGCTTCGCTCAGACATTGTATTTTCTTAACGTAAAATTGATTATATTTCTTAACGCTTGTCCTGCGAATAGGC
>NZ_JBFHGC010000573.1:0-1768 GCF_041583315.1 Ilyobacter sp.
GATCAAGGATAAATGCTTTTTCATAAAATTCCCCCTCGTTAATAAAGTCTATAATTTAAAATCCTTGTTGAGTAAATTCATAAATATCTTTCTGATTTTTTATAATCAGATCCATTAAAACGTTATTTCAGATTAAAAACATCTTAAACCACTCTAAAGTATAACACCCTTATAACAATAAAAAAACAATATATTAAAAAAAGTTTTATCTTTTAAAAAAAAATACAGTCTCAAAGTACCATCAATATTAAAAGTGTTTTCCATATATTGAATAAACTCAATCCAAAAATAACATTACTCATTTTAATACTTCGGGAGAGATTTTTCAAGGTAAATTTTATTTATTATAATATCATTAAAATTTTATATAGAATAAACCTGGCCAATAGCCAGGTTTATTCTATAGTTTTTATTCGACTTACAGTGTATCAGAGACTTTTTTACTCAGAAAACGGCTATTCATATACTCTTTAAAATCCGAAGATGATAAAGGTTTACTGTAGTAATACCCCTGTATATGAGAACAGCCTATACTTCTCAGATAGTCCACCTGTTCTTTTGTCTCGGCCCCTTCTGCAATTACATTGATCTCCAGTTTTTTAGCCAGATAAGTTATTATCTCTGCTATGGAACCATTGTCCGTTTTTGGATAATCCTTTATGAAGGATCTGTCTATCTTGATCTTATCAAACTTGAGTTTTTTAAGGTGAGTCATGGAAGAAAATCCTGTCCCGAAATCATCTATAGCCACGGATATCCCGTTCATCTGAAATTCATCTAGCTTTGGTTTGACATAATCATAGTCCTCTACCAAAACCCCTTCGGTAAGTTCCATTTCAAACTGTGAAAAATCAAGCCCGTAACCTTCTAGAATATAGGTTATATCCTCTACAAGAAACTCATTCTTAAAATCTGTCGCCGATAAATTTATTGAAATCTTAATCTCTTTATGTTTATCTAGCTCCATGACTTTTACCAGTCTGGCCACTTCTTCTACTACCCACATACCTATTTTACTGATAATCCCCATATTTTCAGCAATGGGTATAAATTCCACAGGGGAAACACTGCCCAAAACTCCGCTGTTCCAACGAAGCAATGCCTCTGCCCCCACTAATAAATCTTTTCCACTGTCTATCTGCGGCTGAAAATAGACTTCAAATTCATTATTTTTTATAGCAAGATTCAGATGCTCTTCTATGTCTAGCTCTCTCTGTATCTTTTTTTCCAGGGAATCTTGATAGATTAAGAAATTTCTGTCTGGATAGTATTTCAGTGCTTTTACTGAAAACATTGCCTTTCTAAGCAGCTCTTTTGGTGAACTTCCGTGTTCTGGAAAAAAGACCGCTCCGAAATCAAACTCTAAATTTATATCTTTATCTCCAATACTTATATTGGATTTCAATTTTGATGCCAGCTCCGTCAAAGATCTGTTCATAAAAATTTTATCATTTGGTAATTTTAATACAGCAATGAATATATCTCTTGAAAGGTGAGCTATATTCCCCTCTATTCCTACAGAAGATATGAGCTTCCCCACAATCTCCTGATAAATAAGGTTTAAAAATTCTTCGTTATATTTCATCTGCAGATTATCAAATTTCTTTAATTTTATGTATAGAATTCCGAATTCATTTTCTTTTTCTATCTCTTTATTTATAAGGTTGTAAAACATGAACTCATTTGGGAGATTGGTCTTTGAATTATGAGTCAGGAGATACTCGATCTCTGCATCTTTCTCCTTTTCTGTGGAAAGATCTTTTATCAC
>NZ_JBFHGC010000574.1:0-1761 GCF_041583315.1 Ilyobacter sp.
AGTACTTTTAAAAACTCATTTCAGAGATACCGATTCAATAGGAAGATTATGCCCCTATAAATTTATGATTTTCTCTCCCATGGGTAATATTCCCTTTGAAACAATCGCCTCAAGAGTAGAGAATATTATCGCAGATCTGAAAATCAAGTATCCTTTCATAGAATCAAAAGGTATAAACCAAAAAAACCTTCATATAAGTCCGGGAGAAGATATTCTGAAAAAATTCAGCCGGATAAAATCAGTCAGTTAAAAATATTTATTATTTTTTAATCACAAATTCTGTCTGCGACTCAAAAATATCCAAAAAACAAAAAAATGGAAGATAAGGATTTTATAATCCAGGTCTTCCATTTTTTATTTGAAGTTTTCAATATTAAATTCTGGAGTCAAGAACCCAGCCAGAACCATCCGGTCTGTAAACCTTTATTTTCGGAGTTATATAAAGGGAAGAGATTATGTCTATTCTGCAGAAGGCCTCCCCCTCTCTTTCCACCAGTATAGAGGGATGGTATTTGCTGTTAAATCCAGAAACACTATCTGTTTCATCACCGTCAAAATAAACAGAATTTATCTTCCCGTCGTCATCTATCTCAAACTCAATATCTGAATGAGAACCAGTTAGTTTTGAAGATGTCCCATCACTATCTATATTCCCGTCTAAATCTCTAGTTACAGAATACACAGAATAAGTGTAATTCTCCGGAAGAAATTTCTCGGTGCCTCCTGTCTCTATACTCTTTGAGTTCAGGTCAAGTGTAATCGTCTTCTCCGACCCCTCTTCAAAAGCTTTGTTTGTTTCCACAGCTATCGCCTTTGGGATGACAGTCGCCATCTCATTATAATCATTTCTTCTCATAGCCTTTATTATAGAAAGCCCGCCGATTCCCGTGACCACAAGTATTATAGCCACTACAACCAGCATTTCTATAAGGGTGTATCCTCTTTTTTTCATTTGTGCACCGCCTTAAATTCCCCTGGTATCTTTACCATGTTTTTAGTTTCAATGAAACTCAGCCTGGAAAACTGTTCTTTCCCAGGCTGTGGAGTTTTCACATTATTCCTTGATATTTTCGATTACAAAATTATCGCTGTCTATAAGGCTTGTCTTTATGTTTGTGTCTCTTGCTCTTGATTTACCCTTTACCTTACTTCCCACAGCTATTCCGCTCTCGGCAGCCACCCCTGTGTCCTCTAGGAGGGCTATGGTGTTTCCACCACTTTCAACTTTCCCGCTATTTATAACGACTACCCAACTACCATTACCGTTTTTTTTACTATTATAAACTGTAATGTTCATATCTTCTCCTTGAAGTATTTTTGTTTCAGCTTTTATATTGTTTCCAGATGTTGTTTCGTTTCCAATTGTTAATGTATTATCTTTGTTGACTTGAATTCTAAAATGAAGATAACTAACATTCGAGTAATTAGTTGAACTGGTAGATACTTCCGTGTAAGGCAGCTTTATTTCGTCGTCAGTAAAGCCTAGATCCTTTAATTGCTCTTCTGTAAGTGATGAATTTTTTTTCAGGTAATAATAAATTGAACTATCATTAATCATAACAAATATATTATCAAGACTATCGGAAGGATTTATATCTAATGTCCCAGATATATCTTCCATTTTGGTACCTGCTGTGAACTCTGTTTTATTTGTAACCGTTCCTGTTACTGGAATCAATGAAAGTCTTACGTCATCTGTTATTTTTATTCCAGGATAGTTACTATACTTATCAAACTTAGTATTATTAGTAGCGCTCACCC
>NZ_JBFHGC010000575.1:0-1757 GCF_041583315.1 Ilyobacter sp.
ATCTTTAGAAAATCTTTAAAGATTTTAATGACCTTAAAAAATTTTTAAAGCTTTTAATCTTTCAATGGCATTGATAAAATCAGCGTTAAGAATGACCGCAGTAAAATACTTAGAAAAAAATCGATTGTCTGAGCGTAGTGAGTTTCGAGTTTTTCTTGGATTTTTCAAGGGTATTTAGCTGATTTTTTACAGCCTTGACCTTTTGGTTATGCCCTGACCGAAGGGAGGAAATACCCTTGGGGTGCTTTTCTGTCAAGAGAAAAGTAATACTAGATAAATTAAGTAATCTCTTGATAGAAAAAAGAAAAAAAGACTGTTTAAAAACAGTCTTTTTTAGAAGTTTTATATAGAAAGAACATCAATAAATTTTAGACAATGTTTTCTTTGACTTTCAACTTGGAATTCTGAAATTTGAATACCAGGAAACTGCTTATGGGTAAAAGATATAAGTAAAAGGCATAAGGAATATAAGAATAAAAATTAACCTTCAAAGTCTCAGTTGGGACAAAGGCAGCTATATTCCAAGGGATAAGCGGGGCAATGACAATGGCTGTATTTTCAAGGTCTATGGCTAATTTTTCCCTGGTGTAATTCAACTTGCTGTATGCATCCTTTAAAAATTGCTCTGTGAGTACAACAGAGATGGTCTGGCTGCATCCAAATACTCCTGTAAGGATACTGGCTATAGTTGTACACAAGAACAGCTGAAATCTATTGTTGGATCTGAGGGATATGCTTTGAAACTTCTCAAGCATTCTTGTCCTGTTGAATATTCCAGCCAGGGCACATGAGATAAAAACCACAATTCCAGCTTTAAACATGGATACTATTCCGCCGCGATTTAAAATATTTCCTATTTTAACACTGTTTTCCAATTTGAATCCAAAAACAGAAAAATTTAAAATATCTAAAATAGTATAATTTTGAACTAAAAATGATATAAAGGCAGCTGAAATAATACTGATGCTCATGGATTTTTTGACATTTATTTTTAATAGAGAAGCTATCAGGATTATTATTGCCGGAACTAGTGAAACTAGACCGACATTAAAAACTTCTTTCATGCTCCCACCTATATTTTCATTGGTGAAAACTATGGGATTGTCGAAGGAGAGAATAAAGTAAAAAATACATGAAAGAATCAGAGGGAACATTCCTGTTTTAAACATATTCTTTATGTTGGTATAGAGGTCTGTTTCTGTGAGGTTGGCAACCAGAATGGCACTAGATGACATTGGAGAACACCTGTCTCCGAAGTAAGCCCCTGACATAATGGCTCCTGTCACTATGGCGAGATTTATATCACTGGATTTTGCCATTACTATTATGGCTACTCCTATGGTACTAGCAGTACCAAATGAGGTTCCTAAGAGTAAAGATACGAATGAAACAATAAGAAAGGTATAGATAATAAAAAAGTCGGGGTTCATAAACTTGATTCCGTAGTAAACAATTGCCGGGATTGTGCCCGCTGAGATCCACAGGGATGTAAGAATACCTATAAGTGAGAATACCTGGAGAACAATAAATGATTTTTTTCCGCCTTCAAAAATCATTTTAAGGACATCTTTTATATAATATCCCCTTTTTAAGGCCAGAAAAGCAAAAATAAAAAGGGCAGCAAACAACGGGTATCCGATAAATATTTTATTTATAATCGAAAGTATCAAAAGAGTAAAAATAAAAGCCATGCTCAGTATAATGTCCATGAAACCTCCTTAAATTTTAATGATCACACAGATTTTAACTTTAAAACC
>NZ_JBFHGC010000576.1:0-1752 GCF_041583315.1 Ilyobacter sp.
GCTCTCTTTGTCAAGAGAGGATTTCTTATACTGATTATATAGGGCTCCTCCCTGGAATAATGGTATAGTTATCTTTGCATTAGATGTACTGTCTCCACTGCTGTTAAAGTCATTTTGGTCATCGTCTGTGACCTCTACAAAATCATTCTGCCAATCCAAAGAAGCTGTTGGAAGCATACTTTTAAATTTTTTCTTTTCTTCCAATCCCTTTGACTCAATCTCCATATCCTGAATCAATATTTCACGATTACTTTTATCCAATTTATTCAATACATCTTCTAAACTCATTTCTACAGCATACCCTTTTGCAAAAACAGTAAGTAATGCAGCAACTATAAACTTTTTTTTATTCATAATTTATCCCCCTTTATAATTTCAACTCATTATTTTTAAATAAGTATTTCATTTAAAACTCATATAGTTTAAAACATTCAGAATTATTTATCAGGTTCGTTTCTATAATCATTATAGTATTTATAGTTAGAACTATAACTTCCGTAATTACCCAAGGCATATCCGCCCTTATCTACTTTATTTACAACAACTCCATAGATATTTGCTCCTGCTTTATTTAATAATTTATGGCCGTTTATAAGTTCTTTTTTAAAAACCATATTATATCCCACCACATAGACGACTCCGTCAGCATATGTAGAAAGCAATGCTGCATCAGTAGCAACGGCAAGAGGAGGGGTATCCAAAACTATAAGATTGTACTTCTCTTTTAATTTTGTGAGTATATCTGCCATTTTTTTACCCAGAAAAAGTTCTGTTATATTTTTAATATTATCCTTTGCCGGAAGTATGTCTAGATTTTCTTCTACGTTTTCTAATATCACATCTTCCAATTCTTTTCTTCCAAGAAGCACTTCTTCAAATCCGTGATCCACGTTTATTCCGAAACTATCGTGTACTCTGGGTCTTCTTATATCACAATCTACGAGTATCACCTTTTCACCACTGATAGCAACACTCATAGCATAGTTGGCAGCTACTGTGCTTTTCCCTTCTTTTGGAATAGAACTCGTTATCAATATTACTTTTCTGTCCTTTGATTCTGTAAAATATAGATTTGTTCTCAAAATTCTGATAGCTTCAGCAATATGTTCTTTATCTTTGTCAAAAAAAATCAGTCTTTTTTTTCTCATGAGACATCCTCCCCTTATGTAAATGAAAAATCACATAAAATTATCCTTTAACTTTTACCTTTTTTGATTTTACAGGTCTGTCAGAATATTTATCTAATTTTACAGAAGAATAATCTGGTATATTTGCAAGTATCTGACACCCTAATATCCTCTCAATATCATCTGGATTTTTAAGTTTATTCTGATAATACTCTCTCCATAAAACTTCCAATATACCTAAAATAAATCCAATCATAATAGTTATTGCAACTATTAATTTAGTCCCCTTGGATTCGGGATTGGAAGGCACCCTGGCACTTTCTATTATTTTTAAGTTATCAAAACTCATGACCGATCTTATTTTTATTATAAACTCTTCTGAAACCTGATTTGCAACAAGGGCAGCTTTTTGAGGATTGACATCATAATAACTTATCTTTATAAGTTCTGTCATTCCCACAGGAGACACTCTTACCCTTCCTGAAAGTGAATCCGGTGAATCTTCCAAATCCAGTTTTTGTGTAACAGTCTTCATCATGCTGGCACTACGTGCCATCTCTGTATAGGTAGATACCAACTTTTGATTCAGTGAAACATCAGAGCTTTCAAGCCGTTCAGCAGAACC
>NZ_JBFHGC010000577.1:0-1751 GCF_041583315.1 Ilyobacter sp.
ATACATCCTGGGTGTAAAGTTGCTTCAAAACACGGTTTCTGTCCTTTGTTTTTTCCATCATAAGTACTACACCGGTTTCTCCGTTTCTCTCTAGAAGAAAGGCCCCTTTGAGAATTTTCCCAACTGCGCTCTTTATCCTTTCAGGTGAGAGCTGTACCTCAGGAATCTCCTCCAAGAGGAGGGAAGCTAGTTCCTCATATGTCATTACAGGGGTAAGATTACCGTCTAAAGGAATCGATTTCATATTTTCATTTCCATCTATTTTTTCATAAAAATAAGTTTCCTTTAGATCATTACCTGTATATTCCACAGCTTTCATCTTGTATTCACCGTAAATATTTTTACCATTTTCAGAAAAAACATACCTAAAGTATGCCTCAGAATCCGGTTCCAATAATTTGGCTATTTTCTTTTCAAAATAATTCTCAACAGATATTTTTTCATAGGCCTTTGTGAGGTTACTTGATATAAAAGCCTCTTCATTATTAAATACTATGATGCTGTTTTCTTCACCCAAAAGATATCTGACACTATAGTTTTTCTCTCCCAGGTTAAAAGTATCTTTTTCATATCCGTCAATATATTCAAACTTTTCAAGACTCCCTGGTTCCATATAAAATTCAGCAAAAAAATCCTTGTCTGAATCGATCTCGGCAAAGTATTTGATAACATTTATTTTATCAAAGGCAAAGCCTCTGTTTTTTAGTTTCCCATAAATAATAGGAGCAGCCTCTTTGAGTTTCACAAATCCGTCCTGTCCCCTTCCCTGGCACAGAATCTCAATTTTTTCTTGAAGTGCCGCTGTCTGAAGGGACACTATGAAAAAAATTATTATATGGAATAATTTTACCCCCTTCACTTAACACCTCTCCTTATTTTACGCAAAGTTAATTATACCACAGCGCTTTTTTTTTTTCAATAAACCTCAATGGCTATTTACCTTTTATTTCCAATAGTTTTTTCACATTTTCTATCTTGAAGTTATTGTACAACACTCCATCTATACTTATGTTGGGTCCTTTTGCACATTTCCCAAAACATCTCTGAGTAGAAAGTCGGTATTTCCCGTCTCTTGTGGTTTCCCCAGCATCTATACCGAGTATCTCCTCTATCTCTTCTAGTATCAGAAGGCTCCCTCTTCCGCTGCACCCCATGCCGTTGCATACTTTTATTTCTATAGTTTTATCTATCTCAGACTTATATTTCGGGAAAAAATCAATAGCATTCTGAATGGTTACCAAAAAAAGTCCGGTTTTATCCGCTATAAACTCCTGCACTTCCAAGGGAATATAACCTATCTCTTTCATTACAAAATTCAGCACCTGTATCTCATCTCTTTTATCTTCCATTTTATTTATAAAATCCTCGAGATTTTTATAAAACTCTTTTGTGATCATACTTCCTCCTGCTTTTCAAACTAATCCTGTATATCATTTTTTATCCCAATCAAGATATTGAATTTCTCTAGACTCTGTTACTTTTCTCTTGACAGAAAAGCACCCCAAGGGGATTTCCTCCCTTCGGTCAGGGCATAACCAAAAGGTCAAGGCTGTGAAAAATCAGCTAAATAACCTTGAAAATCCAAGGAGATTAATGAAACTCAGAAAACAAGTTTCTGAGAACCAGAAAATATACTCGTATGACTCGTTATTTTTTGGCTACTCGCTTCGTTCAAACAGTCGATTTTTTCTAAGGATTTTACTGCGGTCATTCTTAACGCTGATTTTGTCAATGCCACTTAAAGATTAGAA
>NZ_JBFHGC010000578.1:0-1740 GCF_041583315.1 Ilyobacter sp.
CCAGTTACAGACCATATAGAGTCATTATCCTCATACATCTCAAGGGCCTCATTCATATATTCCAGGAAGTCATCTGCCAGAATAAGATCGTCTTCTAAAACTATAATTTTGCCATATCTGTTGATTATCTGAGTTACCCCTTCTATTATAGAACGAGCAAGTCCCTTATTTTCTTCCGATTCAAATATTTCTATATTCTTAAATCCTGATATTTTTTTTATAATATCTCTAGTTTCAGAAACTTTTTCTCTCTGCTCTTCTGATTTTGGAGCATCAGAAAATATAAACAGAGGACTGTCCTCAGCAAGTTTATTATTTTTTAATGATTTGATAAGCCCTTCAGTTTCTTTAGGGCGGTTATATACAAATAAAGCTATAGGGGCTATATTCCTCATATGAACCTCCTTTATATAAATATTTATTTTACTGAAGGATTTATTATTTTTTCTACTCTTTTAACAAAATCATTTGATGTATAATTATCTAATGCCGTTTCATAGTTTTGTTTTTGAAATCTTCTTAGTTCTTTTGACACTTTAAATACAGCATCATAAATAGAATGGGGATTTCTTTTGATGCATTCTATTCCATTTACATTCGCTTGAAAGATGTCCCCTATACCCCCTTGATCTGTTGTAACGATAGCACATCCGTTGGCCATAGCTTCTAGGATGGATATAGGCTGACCCTCTATAGGATAATAGGTGGGCAGTATGAAGATATCACTTTCTAACAGAAGGCTTCTCTTTTTTTCTCCTCCTATAATTCCATAATAAGTAACCTTGTCCTTATTTTTTTCAAGGAGACTATAAATATCCTTTTCTAGATTTTTTTCGATATTTCCAGCTAGGTTAAGTTTAAAATTCAGGTGATTTTCTATGAAATATTCCAGAGAGTTGAGAAGATCTAATATCCCCTTTTCTTCCATGAGGTTGCTCAAATAAAGAAGATTTAATATTCCCGGATTCTTATTGAGTTTATTTTCAATGTCATATTTAGAAGATACTATATCTTCAGGAACACCATTGTGACATACAAAAATTTTTTCCGGCGGAAGTACATCCTGAAACATCCATTTTAAACTGTCTCCCAAAACTATTGCACCTTTTGATTTTTTTATTAAAAATTTTAATGTAGATTTTTTCAATTTACCGGCTTCCTGATAAGTATTTCCAAGCTGACCACCGTGACTATGCAGAAAATAGGGTATTCTTTTTATTATACAGGCAAGCATGTAGGGTGAATATCTCATAAACCCTATAAAACTGTGACCAGGCGTAATATAAGCAACGTCGTAGCTATTGGAAAAAATTTTAAAAAGTTCTCCTGAGATATGACCTACTGCAGTAAAAAGTTTTTTAAAAGATATTTTTTTTTGATCTTTTGTACTTTCAATTTTAGAAAGTAAAGCGGTATTGATATGATCTACTCTGTATCCTTTTTTTTCGAGACCACATAAAAGCATTTGATTTGCCATACTCATTCCGTGTACTGGATCTGGAAAAGGACCGATCATTAATAATTTATTCATAAAAATCCCTGACCTTTAGTTATTATCAAGATACCACTGATAGACTCTTTTTATTCCATACTCTAGATCTACCTTATGTTTCCAACCTGTTGAGTGTAGTCTGTCTACATTGAGTGTTTTTCTTGGAGTTCCGTCGGGCTTTGACAAATCGTGGGTAATTGCACCTTCATATCCCACTATTCTTTTTATAAGCTGAGCAAGTTCATCTA
>NZ_JBFHGC010000579.1:0-1739 GCF_041583315.1 Ilyobacter sp.
TGGGTATTCAGTTATTTTAAAACAGAATGAGCTTAAAGATCCAGATGCGGTTTATGAATATGTAAAAAATGCATATGCAGAAAAAGAGTATAATTTAGAATATTTAAAACCACTTGGATTTAACGATACATATACATTGGCTATAAAACCTGAAACTGCTGATAAATATAATTTGAAAACATTTTCAGATCTAGCAAAGGTTTCTGAAGAGCTTGTAATCGGGGCAACCATGGAATTTCTAGAAAGAGAAGATGGCGTACCAGGTCTTAAGAAAGCCTATCCGGGCATGAAGTTTAAAGGAGAGAAATCTCTTGAAGGAGGACTCCGTTATACTGCTATAAAAGAAGGTAAGATAGATATTGCAGATGCTTTTTCTACAGATGGGAAACTTCTTACATATAACCTTGTGATACTGGAAGATGACAAAAATTTCTTCCCACCTTATTACGCAGCACCACTTCTTAATGGAGAATTTGCAAGTTCTCATCCTGAAATAAAAGAAGTTCTTGAAAAACTTGCAGAACAGATTGATGAGAATGATATGCAAAATATGAACTATAGAGCCGATGAAGAGGGGATTCCTGCAAGAGTTGTAGCGGAAGAGTTTCTTAAGAAAAAAGGTCTTATATAAAGTATTAGGACGTAGTTTTATATTTTCCCTTTATAGCAGACTGTTTAAAGAATCAAAACCTGTCTACTATAAAGGGATTTTTTTTATGGAAAGAATATCAAAGTTTATACCAAATTTACGATAACCCAGTATAAGGCACAGATGTGTTTTTTCTATATTTTATATAAAGGCTTATCCATGAAGGCCTACTTTATTAGTAGATACCTCTACGAGTTTATGTTAAGATATATTTATAACTATATTTTAGTAGATATGTCTACTAAAATTGATCAGTATAATCTGTAAATTTCAAACATATTTTAATCGTTGAAGGGGAGATAATTATGAATTACGATAATTTATTGGAAATAGCAACCAAGAGAAGATCTGTGAGAAAGTTTACCAATCAAAAAGTTTCAAGGGAAGATATCGAAAAAATTGTAAAAGTAGGAGTAGAGTCTCCATCTGGATTCAACTCACAGCCTTGGGAATTTGTTGTAATAGATGACGAAAATTTAAAAAATGAAGTTACTCAGTATCTTATTGATGGGATAGGTGAAGGTAAAACCTCTAAGGGTTTTGTAGATGCCCCTGTCTATATTATGCTATACGGTGATCCCAGAGTGAGAGAACGTGGTCCTGCTTCTGCAAAAGACAATGATAACTGGTGGAATTTTACATTCTCTAGCACTCTTGCCAGTGCTTTTATGAGTATGCAGCTTGCTGCCACAAGTTTGGGTCTGGCTTCTATGTGGGTGTCGGCTTTCAGAAATCCCAAAGTAGAAAAGAAAACAAAGGAGCTGCTGGGTATTCCTGAATATCTTGAAATATTTGAGATGATGGCAGTTGGTTATACAGACATGAATCCTTCTCCGAAAAAGGTAAAAGATCTGTCTGAGGTAATTCACTATAACAGAGCAGATAATTACTAGTTAACTTAAGTTTCCAGTCACAATAAATTCTCATGAATTACTGGCTTTATCTGGTGCTGTTTTTCATCAGGGGAAACTAACGGAACTTTGTGGCACTTTGATATTTTAATTTGATAAAGGCAGTAACTTAGGTTAAGTATTCCAGTCTGTAGTAATCAAAGGATTAAATAGAGTATAAAATGAATGGCAAAATTTAA
>NZ_JBFHGC010000580.1:0-1734 GCF_041583315.1 Ilyobacter sp.
AAGAAAAGCTGTATAGGGGGTCCCGGAGGTCACCATATCTCCTCTTCTATATTTTCAAGACTTCAGAATGTAAAAGATTACCTTATGTCGGCAAAGACACAGGAATCTCCTGCAGAGTGCCCTCTTTCACAGAAAGATCTGAAAAAAACCATCTCTAAAAACCCTATAAAAGAGATCGAAATCAATGAGGAACAAATAGAAAAAATTCTTCTTAAAATGGGAAAATTCAGTAAAGTGGATGAACTAAACTGTGCCAGCTGTGGATACAATACCTGCAGAGAAAATGCTGTGGCTGTCCTACGTGGAATGTCAAGTATAGACATGTGTATGCCTTTCATAAAGAGCAGAGCCGAAAGAATTTCCAATGAGATTTTTGAAAATTCTCCAAATGCCCTGCTTATTGTGAACGAAAATTTTGAAATCATCGAATCCAATATGTCATTTTCCAGATTTTTCGGGGTAACTCCTGCAGAAAGTCAGGGGCATACAATAGACAGATTCATCCCACATGGAGACCTTGCTTCAGTATTTGAAAACAAAAATAATATGCTGTGGAAAAAAATTCATCTTCCTGAGTATAATCTCCATATGAAGCAAAGCGTCATTCATCTTGACAACCAGAACGCTCTCCTTATTATTCTTTCAGATATAAGCGACGAGGAAAAAAGACGGGGAGAACTTTTTGAGCTAAAAGAAAATACCCTCAAAGTAACTCAGGGAGTTATAGAAAAGCAGATGAGAGTGGCCCAGGAGATAGCAAGCCTTCTAGGTGAGACAACTGCCGAGACCAAAGTCGCTCTGACAAAACTAAAACACGTCCTAGAGAAAGAAGGTTCAGAGTTTTGACAGAATACTTTATAGATGTATCCCATAAAAATATCAACAAATTCGGAGAAGAACTGTGTGGCGACAATGTAGAAACTGTAAAGACAGATGACGGTGTCATACTGGTTCTTTCAGACGGACTGGGAAGCGGAGTCAAGGCAAATATACTAGCAACCCTCACTTCTAAAATCGCTGTGACCATGTTAAAAGAAGGGGCCAGTATAGAGGAAACTATAGATACCATCACAAATACTCTTCCTGAATGCAGTGTGAGAAAGCTGGCTTACTCCACTTTTACAATTATAAAAATAAAAAATAACGGAGAAACCTACATGGTGGAATACGACAACCCTCCATGCTTCTTTTTTAGAAAAGGCTGTGACTATCCCTTGGACAAAATAGAAAGGATAGTCAACGGTAAAAAAATACATGAATCTCATTTTAAAATGACCACAGAGGATCTCCTGGTAGTAACCAGTGACGGTGCTTTACACGCAGGTGTGGGAGAACTATTAAATCTAGGGTGGCAGTGGAATGATATTAATGAGTTTCTCAGAAGTCTTTCTGGAAAAAATTATTTTTCCAGTGAGGTGTCGGAAAATCTTTTGGCTGTATGCAATAAGCTATACGACAACAAGCCTGGAGACGACACCACTGTTTTGTCCGTAAAACTCCAGTACAGAAAATATTTAGACCTGTTTACAGGCCCGCCTGCAAAACCTGAAGACGATGTTATTTTGCTGGATAAAATCAAGGAAGCCAAGGGTATTAAAATACTCTCTGGAGGGACTACCTCCAACATAGTTTCAAAGGCTTTTGGTGAAGAGGTATTTATTAATCTCACAGACTATCAGAAGTATGACGTGCCTCCTGTGGGATTCATGAGAGGAGTGGACCTGGTAACAGAAG
>NZ_JBFHGC010000581.1:0-1731 GCF_041583315.1 Ilyobacter sp.
ATGATAAAATCACATTGTTCAGTGTTGAATTTTTCCAATCCGTCATGACAATTTTTCATTGTCGGATTGGGCTGAACATCTTCGTATATTGCAAAGTTAATTTCATTTTCTGATAAAATATCAGTCAGTTTTTTTACAATACCTAAACTGTTTAAAACCTTATCCGTTACTACCAAGGCTTTTTTCAACCCCAAGTTTTTAATCTCTACTCCAGCTTCTTTAATTGCTCCAGGACCCACTAAGTTTAATGCAGGCCAATACATTCTTCTAACTGTTAACATGTGCAACCTCCTAAAGTATAATTTTTTATTATATTTTGGCTATGATTTTTAATTATTTTAGAAATTACTTTTAATATTTTAAATATTACTAAACAAAGGTGTCGTAATAATGTCATATAGTGTTATTTTTTTACAAAGCTATGTACTTTATTTGTTTTCATTTCACTCAGAGGCTGATTGGAATACCTATACCTAGTTTTTTTGACTTACTTAATCCATTAACTCAAAGTATTTATCTGTTTTTTTCTTTGAATCACTGCTCATCCTACTGACACTTTAGAATATTGGCAAGCATTGAAGTCAAAACTAAATTATGGGGAAAGATAAAAGGAAAGAGGGAACATTGTCTAATATAATTCATAACACGATGATACTGAAAGGGAGTGAGGACTGTGAGGAAAATATATGTATTAGATACCAATGTACTGATCCATGATCCACGGGCAATATTTAATTTCGTAGACAACGAAGTGGTAGTCCCTATATCTGTAATAGAGGAAATAGATAAACTCAAGAGAGATCCCACAACAGGGGCACAAGCCAGAATAACATCCAGAGTTATCGATAAAATAAGATCAAAAGGCTCTCTTTCCAAGGGAGTAGAGCTGGAAAACGATATATTTTTCAAGGTAGAGATAGGAGACGGAAACATAAAACTCCCGGAATTTATGCATAAAGAGCTGGTTGACAATAAGATACTGGCAGTTACTCTGGGAATAAAAGAACAAAATCCAGATAAAAAAGTGGTAATAGTAACCAAAGATATAAATATGAGGATAAAAGGAGACGCCCTCGGTTTAGAGGTAGAGGATTATGAAACAGACATGGTCAACTATTCTGAGCTATATGAGGGAAGCTATGAAGTGGAAGTCTCTGAAGAAGTATTTAAAACTTTTGAAAAAACCGGGAAGGTAAAAATAGAGGACGTATCTTCTCAGGAAAATGAACCGAATTGTTTTTATAAAATGAAAAATGCCGGAAAAACAATATCCGGACGATACTCTAAAACAAAAAAACGTATTGAAAGAATGGCTTTCTCAGATGTCAGTGCCTGGGGAGTCAGAGCTAGAAATGATGAGCAGGAGTATGCTATGGACCTTCTCATGGATGAAAATATAAAGGTAATAACCCTGGTAGGGAGAGCAGGTACGGGGAAAACTCTTCTTGCTGTGGCAACAGGTCTTGAACAGGTTGTGGAAAGAAAGAAATATAAAAAGCTTTTTATAGCTCGTCCTATTATACCTATGGGTAAGGATATAGGTTATCTCCCGGGAAGTGAGAAAGAAAAACTTAAACCGTGGATGCAGCCGATATATGACAATATTGATTTGGTTCTTTGGATATCTTTTTCTACATCACTATTTAATGCTATTTTTGCGATTTCAACATACCAAGCTGCAAAGTCTTCCCAACTAAAGTTGTGAATACTACGAGCCGCTTCTCCAAATTC
>NZ_JBFHGC010000582.1:0-1724 GCF_041583315.1 Ilyobacter sp.
ACAAAAAAAATAGATATATACTTTCAATATAATTCCAATAGAGCATAAACAAGATATATGTTTCAAGGTGTGAAACAACGTTTTTTAAGACAAATTAAAATCAAATAATTTTAATTAAGTAAAAGGCATCTTTTGAGAAGAAATAAGGTTAAGCTTTATTTTACCCTTTTGAGATCTAAAGTCGTGTTACTTTCATTTATTTTTAGATGGGAGTAGTACGGCTTTTTTTTTATAAAATATTAAAAATTTATAAAGCGGGGTGTTGCAAATGGTTATAAAAAGTGACAGTTATGCCAGAGATATTAAAGAAAAAGATAAAAAAAATAATTTACACTCTTGGAGTGCTCAGGGGAAATTGGACCCTAAAGTCATAACAGGAGCAGAAGGGATATATTTTTGGGATCACACAGGTAAAAAATATTTTGATATGTCGTCACAATTAGTAAACGTAAATATAGGCCACGGAAATAAAAAAGTAATCAATGCAATCAAGGAACAAGCAGATAAACTACCTTTTATAGGACCATCTCACGCCGTGGATGTCAGATCAGAATTAGCAAGCAGATTACTGAAAATTGCTCCAGATAATATGGGGAAGGTCTTTTTCACTACTGGAGGATCTGATGCCAATGAAAATGCCATCAAAATAGCTAAAATGTTTACAGGAAGAAATAAAGTTTTTTCTAGATACCGTTCATACCACGGAGCCACTTACGGGTCTGCCAATCTGACAGGAGAACCTAGGCGATTTGTATCTGAGCCTGGAATTGCTGGATTTGTAAAATTCTTCGATCCTTATATATACCGTAGTCATTTTGAATTTAAAAGCGAGAAAGAAGCCAGCCGTTATTATCTGGCACAATTAAGAGAACAGATAATATATGAAGGACGTGAAAGCATCGCTGCCATCTTCCTAGAGACTGTCACAGGAAGTAACGGAATTATTATTCCCCCTGACGGATACCTTCAGGGTGTAAGAGAAATATGTGATGAATTTGGAATCTTAATGGTCTGTGATGAAGTAATGGCAGGATTCGGTAGAACCGGGGAGTGGTTTGCATGCAATCACTGGGGAGTATCTCCAGACCTTATTACTTTTGCCAAGGGAATAAACTGCGGCTATATTCCTTTAGGGGGCGTGTTGGTCAGAAAAGATATTGCAGAATTTTTTGATCACAATACACTTATGTGCGGACTTACTTATAGCGGACATCCCATAGGATGTGCAGCGGGGATTGCTACATTAGAGGTCTATGAGGAAGAAGGCTTGATTGAAAATTCAAAAGCTATGGGGAAAGTTTTAGGGGAAGAACTTGAAAAATTAAAGACCAAGCACCCTTCAGTGGGTGATGTAAGGTATATCGGCTTATTTTCTGCAATAGAGCTTGTGAAAGATAAGGCTACTAAAGAGCCACTGGTGCCTTATGGTCAGGATACAGAAAAAGTAATGGCAGGCATTATAGGTAACCTCAGAGAAAATTGTTTTTCTACTTACTCACATGAGAACATTATTATTGTAGCTCCTCCACTGACAATAAATAAAGAGGAGATAAAAGAAGCAATGGCGATAATGGATAAGGTGATATACGAAGTTGATGACATGATTAAATAAGAAGATCTAAATATATGATTAAAAAAACAACTGAAGCAAGACCGACTATTATATATAATGCTCATCTTGATCATGTGGATACAACAGTATCCACATACACTTTATAAGAGGG
>NZ_JBFHGC010000583.1:0-1722 GCF_041583315.1 Ilyobacter sp.
AGAATACTCCAAAGAGAGACACCGGAAAGTAACATGTTCAAAGATATGAACTGTGTGGCCCCTGTGAACTTTGTGATGGACATAAACAGTGCCATATAACCGGGTAGCCCTGCAGATTTTACAATCAGCCCGAATGTCACAGCTATTGGGAAATATCCCATAAAAATAGGGCCTGCACTTTTCATACCGATTTTAAAGTCACTATTTGATTTTAGTTTATTTAAAGCCATAGCTTTCACCTTTTATTCCTCCAGTCATTAAAAATTTAAGCAGTGAGTATTTTACAACTATTTATGCATTTTTTCAACAAATTACTGGAAAATTAGGATTTTAAATATTTTTTATGACATTAGTATCATACAGACCTTTTATTTCACAGAAGTTTCTGTATAAACTCTTATTAACATATAAATCAATATATACAAACAATTATATCCTTTAAATTTTAAGAAGGAAACAGTAAGTGACTAGATGTTTAATTATTTTTCTTTGAAAAGAATCTGACTCATTGAAAAATTTAAAATAAATTGATATTTTTAGGAATTTGGCGTAAAAAGATATTAAAAAAATATTGAAAAATGTTAGAATAAGTTTTGAATGGAGGGATTAAAATGGAATTGATTATAAATTGCAGTTTTATATACATATTTTTAGTTGTTGTAATGATGTTTTTAGTTTCAAAAATGGCTGTTGGAAAGCTTTTTAAAGGTGAAGAGATACGCATGGTCGGAAATTATCCTGTCATGATGAAATTTATCCCTGGGGAAAAAAATAAACCTCTGGTTGTGTTGTCACCGGGAGCAAACAGTACTGCCAGGATATTTTATGGGGTCCATGAAGGGTACGATCCAAGGCAGTTTTTATCATACTGGCTCACTAAGAAGGGGTATAATGTACTGGCCCTTTCTTATCCTCTGAGAGTGAAAGACCCTGTATTTAAAAGAGATCATCCTGATTTTACCATTGCACAATGGGGAGAACAGATAGCCAATGTCTCTAAAGAAGTTATAGAGGAAAATGGATTGGAAAACAAAATCATAGCTGTCGGCTGGAGCATGGCCGGGAGAGTATCCCACGCACTGGGGGAAGCAGCAGAACGTATAGGTCTGAATATAGAGGTCTGGGTGGGACTTGCTGCTACGCCGCCACTGCCGGGCCTGTCGGCTCCAACCATATATCCAAAACTGAAGAAAAATAGTGAAGACAAGGGTGTATTTATGGTGGGTGACGGAGGATATGCAGTGTTTGGGAGCGGGAGGCGCGAATCAGAAACAGTAAGAGAAAATGCAGAGATAAACGGTATAGAGCGTGACCGACTGATATCTGATGATATTGGGAGAACCCACTACTTCGGAGATACCCCCATAAATCTTTTTAATCATGGGTGGCGTTATAGAGACGGTGAGTTTGTAAAGGATCTGAATGAGATGATGAATGATTCTAAGGGGTATGATTATGCAGGGTATCCTCTGACAGCTAATATAACAAATGATTCTATAGAGGATGCCAGACACGCCATGACAGACAGATATAACTGGGGAATAGTCATTACAAATAAAATAACCAAAAGTTATGTTTTACCGCAAATGAGAGTGAAAAAACTAAGTGATAAAGAATGGACAGAGGTAAGGGAGACGGTCAGGAGGGCACCTGAGGTTTTGAGTGTAGAGGTGCCGGGAAATCATTTCTTTTTTTTAGGTGAAAAGGGAGCTAGGGCAACTG
>NZ_JBFHGC010000584.1:0-1721 GCF_041583315.1 Ilyobacter sp.
AACTGGGAAATAAACCTGGTTATCATGGATATAGATACTACCGACAATACCGTGGAAATGGCAAATGATATTATTTCCAAGACCGGACTTCCTCTGATGTATATTACCAGTCATGAAGAGAATATGAACTCTGAAGAATATTACAATGATTTCTCCTATGGGCTTGTATTAAAGGATAGCAAGGATTTTATTTTGCAGTCTTATGTAAAAACTGCCCTAAACCTATTTGAAGCCAGTAAAAATCTCAAGCAGGAATATGATTATATTAATCAGGCAGAAATGATCTCTGGATTCGGGTATTGGGAATTTAACCTCAACAATAATACGGTCAAAACATCAAAAGGCTCGAGAAAAATATACGGATTAACAGGAGAAAATCCCTCTATAAATGAGATAAAGAAATACCCCCTTACTAAATATCGGGAAATGCTGGATAAAGCCCTTATGGATTTAATAGCAGGGAGAGATAGTTACAATGTGGAGTTTAAAATAAAAAATAAAACAGACGGAAAGATAAAATCAGTACATTCTGTGGCAGAGTATGATTCCAATAGAAATCTTGTCATGGGAACTCTTTACGATATATCCAGGCAGAAGTCTGCAGAAGAGGCGGCACTGGAAAAAGAAGAGGAATACAGAAAGATATTCCATGATCATAAGGCCGTCATGCTGATGATAGACTTAGAAACCGGAGAGATAGTCGATGCAAATAATTCAGCCGCGGAATTTTACGGTTGGACAAGAGAAGAATTTATAAAAATGAAAATAACAGATATAAACACTCTCAGTAAGAGTGAGGTTTATAACGAGATGGAAAGAGCCAGAATAAATAATAAAAATTATTTTAATTTTAAACACAGACTGGCCGACGGGAGTATAAGGGATGTAGAAGTATACTCCGGAGAAATAATAAGCGGAAGAAGACCGAGGCTTTTCTCGATAATTCACGACATAACAAAGCGGAAAGAGGCAGAGGAAAAAATAAAAAACCTGGCTTTTTATGACAGCCTCACCACCCTCCCAAACAGAAGGATGTTTTCCGAATTTCTGGGAAAGGCAATAATTCAAGGAGAAAAAGAAAAATTTAAGGTGGCACTTTTGAACATAGACCTTGATCACTTTAAAAATGTCAATGACAGCTTCGGGCATCATATAGGGGATGTACTCCTGACAAGAGTGGCAGAGCGTCTGAGAAAAAATCTCAGAAAAAACAATATAATATGCCGTCTGGGAGGAGACGAGTTTGCAGTAATTCTCGAAGGGTTTTCCGACAGGAAGGAGATAAATTATGTCTCAAATAGGATTTTAAAAGTTTTGAAGTTACCCTTCATAATTGATGATAGGGAAATTTTCATATCTGCAAGTATAGGGGTGGCAGTATATCCTGAGGATGGATTTGACGTCAATACCCTTCTCAAAAATTCAGACCTAGCAATGTACGGAGCAAAAGACAGAGGTAAAAACGGTCATTATTTCTTTTCTGAAGAGATGAATCATGCAACAAATAGCAAAATGGAAATAGACACTCAGTTACGTAATGCCCTGAAAAACGGTGAACTGCAGCTTTATTATCAGCCAAAAATAGATGTATTTGAAAATAAGATCATAGGGACTGAGTCTCTTCTGCGTTGGTTCAAAGACGGAAAGCTTTACAAATCTCCATCAGAATTTATTCCAATTGCAGAAACCACTGGATTTATCTTAGAGATAGACAGATGGGT
>NZ_JBFHGC010000585.1:0-1716 GCF_041583315.1 Ilyobacter sp.
AGTAATATTCTATAAAAAATTGGTTGTCGATTAGAAATATTCGACAGCCAATTTTTTTTGTTTTTCTAGAGGTTCATTATTTGGTGGTATAGATATTAGGCTTTTAAATACCATTTTAAAGCCATAGTTAAAAACGATATGAAAAAGATTGACATATCGAAAAAATTGTTGTAATAATATATATATAATATTTATGTGTAGTTTAAAACTGATTTTCTTAAATTAACAGAACATAAAGAACCAATATAAAACAAGGAGGTAAAAAATGAAAACTATTATTACTGTGGCAACGACTGGAGCTTGGCCTACTAAAAAAGATAATCCAAATGTCCCATTGACACCAAAGGAAATAGCAAATGACGTTTATGAATGTTATAAAGCTGGTGCATCAGTAGCTCATTTGCATATGCGTGATGATGAAGGTAAAGGAACAATGGATAAGGAAAAATTTAGGGAAACTGTAGAGCTTATTAAAAAAAAATGCGATATAGTAATTAATTTGACTACTTCAGGGGATCTAAATGCCACTGATGAAACAAGACAGGCGCATCTCAAGGAACTTAGACCTGATATGGCGTCTTATGATTGCGGTAGTATGAACTGGGCTCATTCAACTTTATTTCTAAATACCCCAAAATTCCTAGAAGAATTAGGTACTACTATGCAAGAGTATAATGTAAAACCTGAGATAGAAATATTTGATGCTGGTATGGTATATAACTCACTATACTATCTAAAAAAAGGGATTTTAAAAGCACCGATACATTACCAATTTGTATTAGGAGCAGCAGGAGGTACTACTGCCACTCTAGAAAATTTAGTTTATCTTAAAAGTTTAATACCTAGCGGTTCTACGTGGTCAGCATTAGGTGTCGGAAAAGGACATATGCCTATTTTATTGGGATCTCTTGCCATGGGTGGACACGTTAGAGTTGGAATAGAAGACAATGTTATGTACACAAAAACTGAGCTGGCAGAATCTAATAAGCAATTTGTAGAAAGAACGGCTAGAATAATAAGGGAATTTGGAAACGAAGTGGCTACACCTGATGAGGCTAGAACTATTCTCGGTCTAAAGAAGGAGGCATAATGAATAAGATAACTGTAATTGGAGCCGGGACTATGGGACATGGTATAGCTGAAGCATTTGCTATCCACGGATATGATGTAAACTTATTTGATCTATCTGCAGAAGCGCTTAATAGAGCTATAATAGCAATCAGGGAAGAGCTCGTAATCCTTGCCAGCGAAGATATAATAAAATTAAATGAGATAGAAGATATAATCAAAAGAATTACTTTGTGTGAAGGTTTACAGTCAGCGGTGAAAGACGCAGATTATGTAATAGAGTCTGTCCTTGAAAGGCTAGATGTTAAGAAAAATCTTTTCAAACAACTGGATGAGTTAGCACCACCTAAGACTATATTTGCATCGAACACATCCAGCCTTAAACTATCAGATATGATATCTGAGGTTTCAGAAGAGAGAAAGCCAAACTGTATAATAAATCATTGGTATAATCCATCACATATCATGCCCATTGCTGAGCTCACTTTCTTTGGTGAAACTTCACAGGATACCTATGATAAGGTAGAAAAACTTTATACCTCAATAAACAAACAAATAGTTAAAGTGCTCAAGGAAGTTGACGGTCTGGTGGCAAATAGAATACAGCAGGCAGTAGCTAGAGAAGTCTTTTCACTGATAGAAATGGAG
>NZ_JBFHGC010000586.1:0-1709 GCF_041583315.1 Ilyobacter sp.
AAGATATTCAGGTCGAAAGCACCAACGACCCCATAGAAAAAATGATTTTCTAAATTGTTTCCATAGTAAGAACCAGCAAAGGCAAAAAAGAAAAGTTCCCTGATGCTCTGTCTCAAAAGACGGAACACAGGGAACTTTTTAATATTAGTTTTTCATTAAAATTTATTTAGCTTAAATTTTTATTTATAATATTGCAGATGATATCTCCCACCTGGCTTGTAGAACCTTTCCCCCCCATATCCGGGGTAAGACTCTCTCTGCTTTCTAGAGAATCCTCTATACCTCTCATTACAGCATCTCCCAAAGACTCATGTCCCAGAAAATCCAGCATAATTTTTATGGTCCATATCATGGCTATTGGATTGGCAAGGCCTTTTCCTGCGATCTCTGGTGCAGAGCCGTGTACCGGCTCAAACATAGAAGGATAAGTACCGTCTGGGTTGATGTTGGCTCCAGCTGCAAATCCCAGTCCTCCCTGGAGAGCAGCTCCGAGGTCGGTAAGAATGTCACCGAATAAATTTGATGCCACCACGACGTCAAAACTCTCCGGTCTCTGTATCATGTACATAGCCGCAGCATCCACGTGATATTCTGCAGTTTTTATTTCTGGATATTTAGCTTTCTTTTCCTTGAAGATTTTATCCCAGAAAACCATGCTGTGGTTTAGGGCATTGGATTTTGTGATACTTGTAAGGTGATTAAGTTTGTTTCTTTTTTTAGCCAGCTCAAAGGCATAATCCATTACTTTTTCAGTGGTTTTACGTGTAAAAACACTTGTCTGAAGAGCGATCTCTTCTTCTTTGCCTTCCCTTTCGATTCCCCCTATACCGGCATATTCTCCTTCGGTATTTTCTCTGATAAAGATCATATCTATATCCCCTGGTTTTTTATTCTTGATGGGACAGTCCGTCTCTGACAAAAGTTTTACCGGTCTGTAGTTGATATACTGATCGAATCCCTGCCTTATCTTTAAAAGCAGGTCTCTAAGGGAAACATGATCAGGGACACCTGGAAATCCAACGGCTCCCAAAAGTATTGCATCAAAATTTTTCAGTTTTTCAAGTCCGTCATCATCCATCATCTTACCGTTCTTGAGATAATATTCGCATCCCCAGTCATACCAGGTAAAGTCAAAAGCCACTTCTCCTGTGAGTTTTGAAAGAGTTTCCAGGACTTTTACCCCTTCCTCCATAACCTCTATTCCGATACCGTCACCAGGAATTACTGCGATTTTGTATTTTTTCATTGTTTACCCCCCAAATTTTATATTAAAAGCATAACTACCCTTAATTATGCTTTTTTGGATTTAGTAAAAGTCGTTACTTTTCATTAAGGAAAAGAATCAGAAGTCGTTATTTAAAAGAGAACCTCTGCCAGAACGGCATATAGAGGTATAGTTATTACTACCAATATGGTTGAAAGTCCCACGAGTTTTGACGCCTCTTCTGGATTCTTGTTGTAATATCCGCTCAAAATGGCTACATTTGTCATTATAGGCATTGAATTTTGTATGAAATAAACTTTTTTCAGGATTACAGGCAGAGTGAGGAAACCATCAGCTATTTTTATTATGATAAAACCGATTAAAGGAGCCAGTATAAATCTTACAGCGAGACTTATTACAGATTCAAAATCGGGTTTCAGAGATTTTATTCCCAGACTGTAAATAGCAGTCCCTAGGTAAAGCATGGCCATAGGAGTGGTCATTC
>NZ_JBFHGC010000587.1:0-1698 GCF_041583315.1 Ilyobacter sp.
ACTTCTGCTTATTTTAGTGGCACTAATAGGTTTTATGAGATAGTCGTCTATAATATTATCCTGCATGTATTTCTCCAGAGGTTCATCCGAATAGGCTGTCATCAAAATAACCTTGATCTCTGGCTTACTCATTTTTATTTTCTTAGAGACCTGTATCCCATTTATTTCGGGCATTGCAAGGTCTGTAACTATAATCTTGAAATTATCTTTTATATATTCAAATCTTTTTAAAATTTCGCTCCCTTCCGTTATAACAGCAGTCCGATAACCCAAGTCGTTCAAACCACTTTTAAGCATTTCTGCAACATCTTTATCATCATCTATAATTAGTATTCTCTCATTTCCAAATATATTTTCATTTTCTATATTTTCATCAGGAGATATTATTTTTTTATTTGTTATCGGAAGGTAGACATCAAATCTGCTTCCCTTCCCCTTTTCACTGTATACATTTATTGTCCCACCATGTTTACTCACTATCCCCTGAACAATAGAAAGACCCAGACCACTACTCTTTTCTGAAAGCTTTTTTGTAAAAAACGGATCGAATATTTTTTCAATTGTGTCTTTATCCATCCCGCATCCATTGTCTTCAAAGGATATTTTTATGTAATCTCTTTTCTTGAGGTTCCCTCTCTGAAGTACCTCATCTTCCTGATATTTTACACTGTCCACACTTATTATTAAAACTCTGTTTTCTTGATCTTTCATTGCATTGCAGGCATTGGTGCAGAGATTCAATACCACCTGATGAAGCTGTGTCTCATTTGCATAGACATCCCATTCTCCGTTTTCTATATTTTTTATGATCTTTACATCTGAAGGAAACAGAGATTCAGAGAATCTCAAGGCTTCCCCTAAAACCTTATTTATGGAAATTACTTTATATTTTATTTTTATATTTTTATCACCGCTAAACAACCTTATCTGGTCTATAATCTCCTGTGCTCTCTCAGATGATTCGTATATGTTTTTAGCATAATCATAACTCTTAATATTTGGATCTAAGTTTCTTAAGATCATTTCAGAATATCCCATAATAGGTGTCAGTACATTATTGAACTCATGAGCTATCCCACCTGTCATGGTACCTATTGTTTCTAGCTTTCTTCTGTGGTGCAGTTCCGCCTCTTTTTTTCTTAGCTCCTCTGTGGATTTGTTGAGCTCTTTCAGATAATTTGTCTCCATCTCATAGGACTCTTTATTTTTAATCATTCTGACAGTCAAGAAAACCATCCATGAAAATATAAGTATAATCACTGCAGCAATAATAATAGTGCCATAAAGATATGTTTCTATAGGTTCCTTTATCTCGTCATAAGATATTATTATGGAAACAATCCAAAATTCTGATCCTATTTGTGCTCTTGAAAAAACATTTATCTTTTTTACTTTTGTCAGTTTTTCCTGGGGCCACCAATATGAATTATATATATAAGACCCCTCTTCTTCTGTTTGACGCTTGAGCAATAACCCCTTAAGCTCCTCTATATTAAGGTCTGGATATTTGCTTTCTCTGAATTTAACGACGTGTCCCCCTATATGTGATTTCACAGGGTGCATCAAAATTTTACCATCAATGTCAGTAACAACTGCATATCCGTATTTGCCAGCCTTAACAGGTCTAACTAGAAGTTCATGCATATTTTCCAGTTTTATTTTTCCAAAAATCATCCCTATAGTATCACCATTTACAAT
>NZ_JBFHGC010000588.1:0-1693 GCF_041583315.1 Ilyobacter sp.
AGGCTCTTCCTGCATATGACCCAAGGTCGGTAAAAGGTATAGGGGTCACATATGCAACTACTCCTATGGGTGCGGACCATACAGCCGGGTATTCTGTTACGGCTAATATCCTGGGAGTAGGTGGAACTGTAGATCCTCTGAAAAAAGAGGGACAGGTAGACCTTTCGAGAAACCTTCAGGTTGCTACGGCAGCCGTTGACAGTACAGGACTGTGCCTGTTTGTGGCATTTGCAATCCTTGATAATGAAGGAGCCCTTCAGGAAGTAGTAAATATGATAAATGCAGAATATAATACAAGTATAGAGGTTCCAGATGTGATAACTCTTGGACAGGAAATTCTCAAGCTAGAAAAAGAATTCAACAAAAGAGCAGGATTTACAAAGGCTCATGACAGACTTCCTGAGTTTTTCAAAGAGAATCTAGAGCCACACAATGTTGTCTTTGATATTACTGATGAAGAACTTGATATGACATTGGAATTTTAGGAGGTTAGATGGCTGGGAAGATAAAGATAGAAGTGAGACTTTTTGCAAATCTCAGAGAGATGTTTCCTCAAGAAAGCAGAGGTGTAAAAGAATTTCAAATCCCGGCAGATTTCTCTATAGACCAGCTGGTGGATCTCATTGGGGATATTGACAGATCTACTGTGATCATCATGCAAAATGGACGAAGGGAAAAAGACTTCGGAAAAAAAATAAAAGACGGAGACAGGATAGCATTTTTTCCACCTGTAGGTGGGGGATAATATGGCAGATCAAAAACGCTATCTCAGAAATAAAAAGCTTATTTCCCAAGAGGAACAGGAGAGCCTTCAAAGTAAAAAAATCATTATTCTAGGATGTGGTGGGCTAGGGGGCTATATTGCAGAGATGCTGGCAAGGCTGGGAGTAGGGGATCTGAGGATTGTTGACTTTGATACTTTTGATGAGAGTAATCTCAACAGACAGCTCTTTTCATCTGAAAAAAACCTCGGATTTTCAAAAGCAGAGGAAGCTGTAAAGCGGATAAAAATAATAAATTCCGAAGTAAGAGTCGAAGGAATAAACCTGGAGATAGACGGAGAGAACGTAGAAAAATTAATAAAAGGAAGAGACCTTGTGGTGGATGCCTTGGATTCCATACCTCTAAAAATAATGGTGGAAGAGGCCTGTTCCAAACTGGGGGTTACCATGGTTCACGGAGCAATCGGAGGTTGGATAGCTCAGGTGGCGGTAATAAGACCCGGGGATTTCATATTAAAAAAATTATATGGTGATATAAAAGAGGGTATAGAGGTTGAGTTGGGAAATCCCTCTTTTACTCCGGCACTTGCTGCCTCATTGCAGGTAGGAGAGATTTTAAAATTATTACTGAATAAGGGGATTTCCCTGAAAGAGGAGATATTGTATATAGATTTGGAGAACAATAGCTTCTCTAATTTTAAAATATAATTTATGGAAAAACAGATTTCTGTGTCTTCAAAATTTAATAAGTCTTATTCCAAAGTTAAATGAAAATTTTAAATAGTGGTAATTTAAAAAATTACCACTATTTATATTTTCTAAAATAAATAGTACTCTGAAATAAGGAGATTGTTTAATTGAGTTTAAAGTTGATAAAAAGATTAATTACTTGATAGTTTCTTTTTATGAATAGTAAACTATTCAATAAATTAAATGAGGGGGAAAGAATGAAAACAATCAAAAGATCGCTA
>NZ_JBFHGC010000589.1:0-1691 GCF_041583315.1 Ilyobacter sp.
ATGGTAGTATCGCTAAAATAAACGTACATTTTCTTAAAGAGAATGACGGGAGAAAGATAATCAAGTCAGAGTATAAGAAGGTCATGTAGATGAAAAAAATATTATTATTATTTATTTTGATGACAACATTATCATTTGCTGACTTAACAGGAATAGGTAATGGGAAAAATGAGACAGAGGCTAAAAATAATGCCCTATCAGATCTTTCGAGTAAAATTCAGATCGAAGTAAAAAGTGAATTTAATTCAAAAAGTACTGAAAATAATAATGGGTATAGCTTTGAAGATGCTTCTAATATAAATCTTAGAACAACTAATGATTTTTTGGGTGTGGATATAAAAGTAAATAAAATTTCTATATTCAAAGACCAGTATGAAGCAGTTGCTATTTTAAGTTCTGATAAGTTGAACCTTTACTATAACAAAATAAAAATTATTGATGAAAGTATCCTAACAAATTTTAGATTAACAGATAGTGGAAGTAAAATCGAAAAAATTGATCATTCTGATCAAGCATTGGAAGATCTCAAAAAAAGAGAGAAGTATTCTTATGTAATATTAGCATTGGGTGGACAGATCTCCAAGCCAAAAATAAGTAAATATGATATTGAAAAGCGAAAAGCAACTCTAAAAAAAGATTTGCATGAACGTGTGAGTGTGGCACTTAATGTTATAGGAGATATAGGTGAAGATGATAGAATTTATTTTCAAAAAGAGCTGAGCTCTAGTATAAAAGATAAGAGAATAGCCCTTGGATACATTGAGAATGGAAGTGAAGATTATTATATTGATGTCAATATAATAGAAAACAAAGCGCAAAAAATTCCTGAAACCTACATTATGCCAGAGATGACAAACATAAGAATAAATGCTTTTATGGAAGTTATTGATTCCTATGGTGAAACTTTGTTTAGCCAAAATATTTCTGGAGAAGCAGAAGAGATAGAAAAAAAACAAGCTATGGACTTAGCCTTAGATATGTTAAAACTAAGTTTTAATAATAATTTAAAAGTGATACTGGGGGAGTAAAATGAAAAAAATATTTTTAATAATTATGATTTCTCTAACCTTAATCTCTTGTAACAGTAATCAGGTTAGAAACGAAGATGCGAGAAATTATTCTTCTAATGGGCTTAACAACGTAAAAAGAAGAGTAAGGGTCGGCGAGTTTACAAACAAAACAATATACGGTGAGGGCCGATTTGTAGCCACAATGACAGATGCCATAAAAAGTGAAGCTGATATGAGTAATAAATTTGAAGTTCTAGCAAGAGACGAAGATGAACTGAGTTCTATAAAAAAAGAAATTAAATTTTCAAATACAGCTGTAAAAAAAGATAATCAAAACTTAAGAAAAGGAATTAATATGAAGGAAGCTGAATTTGCACTTTCAGGGAGTCTCACAGAATTTGCAGTAGAAATTTTCACTAAAAATACATTAACCTCACAAAAGAAAATTCAGAAGACAAGAGCAGCTGTGGAATTAAAACTTATGAATATGTATACAGGTTCATTACAATCTTTCCCTGGAGAATCCGAAATAGAAATAGAACGTGGTACCACTCTAGGAATAGGAGAAGGTAAATCAAGTTATGCACAAAGAGAAGAAGAAGCTGTAAGGAGAGCTGTAATTGATGCTATGAATAAAGCTATAATTGCCATGGATAAATCCCCTTGGAGCATCAAAGGAAA
>NZ_JBFHGC010000590.1:0-1688 GCF_041583315.1 Ilyobacter sp.
AATCGAAACCTTGTCCACCACAGCCATGTCCTGGGAGACGGCAACCATGATATTGTTTTTTATACGGTTCACATCATATCCGATGAGTCCTATGAATATAAGCACACCCATGTATGATATTACCCAGTATAGGGCTGTAGCTTTTAAAAATATATTTACTACTGAGAGAATAATAAGCGTTATAAGCCCTACTTTCAGTAAGTTACCAAATTTGCTTAAGTCCTCTTTGGTGGTGTATCCGTAAATTGCCATTATCAGAAATATTGCCAGAGCCCCCACAAAGGTATACAGTATGGAAACCCCTGTGTAAACAATCGCTATGAGGGATAAGGTTATTCCGTTTAATGCTGAATAAAGAAGAAATAAAATCCTGCTCTTGGCGGTACTCATGTGGTATACCCTCATAGACAGGATAAATACAAGTGCCAGCTCACCTATAATAAAAGCAAACATATATTTATATGCCATATTTAAGAGAGTGGGGTTGGCTAGGGTAAAAACTGAAGCAGCTAAGGTTACAAACAATCCTAAAACCATCCATCCGAAAACACCTGCTATTTTTCTTGTTACAAGCTGTTCTATCTCCTCTGTGGATAGATAACCTCTGTTTTGCATTCTTTCATCCATAAATTTTCCTCCTTTTGACTTATGATCAATATTATAAAAATTTCAAACTGGGTTTAGCCGGATAATTTCTGTTACTCATATAATCAGCATTCTATAAGAGGACTCATCTTCCTTTTATATTTTTATAATTTGTCTGCTAAGTTTATTATATCTCACCTGATATTTAATTCAAAGAGAATTCTGAGTTTTTATAGGTAAAATACTGAAATTAACGGAAAAATAAGATAAACAGCGGAGAAAATAGATCAGCCCCACTGAATTTTGATAATTATTCATACAGAAAATTTAGACTTTTGAGGAAGGGGTATAAGGATCTTTGATATAGGGGGTAGCTCTATACTGAATTTTAAATCTAAAGTGATTTTAAGTTCTTTTTTAATAATTGTTTTTAAAGGTATTTTCTGAATACTATTATAATGGATTTATGATGAATTAAAATTAGTTGACAAATGGGTGGGGGTATAATAAAATTATTTGTTGGAACTGATTGTTTTTATGAATAGATCATTGGGGGGTATGGATGCAGGTCAAAAAACCGGAAGTCAAAGAAAAAATCTACAGTGCAGCCTTTGAAGAATTTTATGAAAAAGGATTTAAAAAAGCCACAATGAGTACTATATCTGATAATTCAGGGATTCCAGTTGGAAACATATACCGTTATTATATAAATAAAGAGGCTATATTCAGGGAGATAGTGGAGGGAGTCTCGGTACAGATGTCTAATCTTTTTTTAAAGACGTCTAAAATTAATTATACAGCTCCAGATAAAAATCCCAGCGAATTTTTAAGAGATAAAGTACTGGAGTTTGTAGAAAAACTTCTGGATATTTCTCTAAAAAACAAAAGAACACTCCAGATTCTTTTAGAAAAAAGTCATGGATCAAAATTTGAAAACTATAAAAAGAACCTGGAATTACAATTTGTAGAAAATGCCGTGTCAAATACAAAACTAAATTTAAAAAATTCAGAATTGAGCCAAGAGGATATTGAGATTGTAAAAGTTTCTGCAAAAGTTTTTCTAAAGGGCCTAGAGACTATAATGACAAATTATTCTGATGATG
>NZ_JBFHGC010000591.1:0-1684 GCF_041583315.1 Ilyobacter sp.
CATCAAGTGGAAATGCAGATGGAATACCTCTTGTCCACCGTAACTGTTACAGTTTGCAATTACTCTGTAGCCGTCTTCAGATACCCCTAGATCTTTTGCTATCTTGCCGATAGCCAGATAGGCTTCACCTATGAGGACTGCGTCTTCAGGAGCAATATCATTGATAGTGGGGATCTCTTTTTTGGTCACCACAAGGATGTGTATAGGGGCTTGAGGATTAATATCCTTAAAAGCTATTATATTGTCATTTTCATATATTATATCCGCCGGGATCTCCCGATTGATTATTTTAGTAAAAATTGTGGCCATTGAGTTACCTCCTGTTATTAGTGTTTACATCCACACTTACAGTTTTTTTCCTCTATTTTACCTATTCTTACTGCATGTCTTCCGCCTTCAAATTCTGTAGCAAGGAAAGTATCTACTATATCAAGTGCTAAGACGTCTCCGATTATTCTGGCTCCTAGGGCAAGTACATTAGCATCATTGTGCTGTCTTGTAAGTCTTGCCATTGTAGAATCTGTACAAAGAGCTGCTCTGACCCCTTTGATTCTGTTTGCTGATATTGATATTCCTATTCCAGTACCGCAAACGATTATTCCGTAGTTTGCTTTTTCATCTAGAACAGCCTCACCAACTGCTCTCCCAAATTCAGGATAGTCTACTGATTCTTCTGAATGACTTCCTAGATCCAGTATTTCATGTCCCTTTTCGATCAGATGTTCTTTTATTTTTTCTTTAAGCTGAAATCCTCCGTGGTCTGCTCCTAATGCAATTATCATAAGTTCCTCCTAAAATTTGATTTCTTACATTATACAGGAGTGTCGTTCAAAATTCAACACTAAGAAAAAATCGGGAAAGAGTTTTTTATCTGGATACCTTCTTCCATTAGGCGTCTTGTAAGTTCTTCTTTTCTGGACCAGGAAATCTCTCCGGATTCTAAAAAGAGTATTCCCTGCAGTTCAAACATATTCGAGACAGGTATGCCCTCTTCTAGAGTAATTGCAGTTATAAAATCATTTATGCCCCTATACCAGGGGATACTGAATATATGTTTTCCATTAAGGCATTTTTGAGGAGATTTCTCATGTACGTTTATTTTTGTAGGATTTTTATTTCTTTTTAGTGTCAGTAGGTTAACCAGATCATCAAACATTGCGAGTGCTGTAGGGTCTCCTCCTTTGTTTTGGCTCGTAAGTCCTAGCCTTCCAGATTTTTCTCCTTCTAAAAAAACTAAACAATTATCCCAAGATATATTCGCTAAAATATCTTGGGTTTTGACAGCAACAGGTCCTGTATAGTAGGTGACTCCATCAATATCTTTATTCAAAATGCCCATGGGTTTTATTGTATATCCCAGCTTTTTGCATCCGATAAAATCATTTTTATCGGGGTGTATGGTAGCTGTAGTGTCCATATTTTTAAGAATTATGGCAGTATTCATAGCATAAAGTCCAAGTATCACAAGTTCGCTCACAGTTTCATATTCAGTAAGATTTGAAATGTCCGTATTTTTTCTATATTCTCTTTCCTTTAGTTTTTCCACAGCTTCTTCAAATTCCAGATTGTCATTCTCCATTAGGGAATAAATGTAATTACTCTCATTATTTAGAATGCCCCCTATACACTTTATACTGTCTCCGGTAAAAGTCGTCTCTATAATTTTTGCCACAGGAATGCCTCC
>NZ_JBFHGC010000592.1:0-1672 GCF_041583315.1 Ilyobacter sp.
CCTGCCTCTATCGCTTTCATGTACAGCATCTCTGATATTCCGCTTGTGGCGTGTGTATGAAGTTCTACTGGTAAATCTGTTACTGCTTTTATCTTAGTTACAAGCTCATAGGCTGTATTTGGAAGAAGTATTCCTGCCATGTCCTTTATACATATAGAATGAGCTCCCATTTTTTCAAGCTCTTTTACTTTTTCCACATAGTAGTCCACAGTATGAATCTCACTCGTTGTATAAGCTATACATCCTTGACAGTGACCACCATATTTTATAACTGAGTTGATAGCAGTTTCAAGGTTTCTGTAGTCATTCAGAGCGTCAAAAACTCTTACGATATCTATTCCATTTTTTATAGATTTTTCTATAAATTTTTCTACGACGTCATCTGCATAATGTCTGTATCCAAGTAGGTTCTGTCCACGTAGAAGCATCTGAAGTTTTGTATTTTTTACTCTTTTTCTGATCTCTTTCAGTCTTTCCCAAGGATCTTCGTTTAGAAACCTTATGCAGGCATCAAATGTGGCTCCTCCCCATACTTCCAGAGAGTAATACCCTGCCTGATCCATCTTTTCCAATATAGGAAGAATCTCTTCCGTTTTAAGCCTTGTGGCGATAAGCGACTGGTGCCCGTCTCTAAGAGCCGTTTCTGTTATTTTTAATTTTTTCAATTTATCCTCCTTTTTTCACGCAAAACACCCCGACTTTTTTAAGGTAAGGGTGTTTCTAAAATTATTATTTTTCCAATCGATCTTAATTCTTAAATTAATTTTAAAATTCAAAATTATTTATTTGATTTTTTTAAAAATATTTTCAAAATAAATCGGTAGATTATTTATTTCAACTTTTGAAAAATGTGACTTTATAGATTTTGCCACAGCCTGCATCAGGTCTTCAGGTCTTTCTCCCCATGTGATCTTAACATAATGTGGAGCCTTTGATTTTTCCCCCTCTTTTATAATGAACTCTTCGCAACTAGGAACAATAAAAGAGATTCTTTCTTTAGGTATCCCTAAAATATCTGCAAGTTCCAAAGTTAGTTCTTTGCTCACATCCGAGATTGTTTCTTCTTTAATATTTTGACATAGTATCTTTGGCATTGGTCTCCTCCTATTTAAAATTATCTATTTTTTTCAGCTTTTAATTTATTTTTAACTACATTGATAGTTCCCCCTGCTTTAACTGCATCGAGGTCTTTTTGACACAGTGGTGAGGTAACTTCAAACTTAACATTTTTGCTTTCATTAAACACAGTATATTTTTTACCTTCAACAAGCTCCGTGGTATCAATTGACAGCAGGTCTTCTTGATCCAGCTCTTCATAGTCTTTTTCATTTATAAATGTGAGAGGTAAAAGCCCCCAATTCACCATATTTGCAAGATATAGTCTTGCAAAATCTTTGGCAATGACGGTCTTTACGCCAAGATATCTCGGAAGTATAGCAGCCTGCTCCCTACTTGAACCCTGACCATAATTAACTCCTGCAACCAGAATTCCATCTTCAGATTTATCGGCTCTTTTAGCAAAGTTTTCATCTACAACTTTAAATGCATATTTAGACATTTCAGGAATATTAGATCTTATTGGCAGATATAAAGCCCCTGCCGGACAGATATGGTCGGTGGTTATATTATCATCCAGCTTTAACAAAATCTCCCCCTTGATATTGTCAGAAAG
>NZ_JBFHGC010000593.1:0-1665 GCF_041583315.1 Ilyobacter sp.
CATGGTTTTTTTTGCAGTAATAAGAAGGAAAAAAATGTCACAGGGTTTTAAAAAAGTAAAAGAAAAAATATCAGGCGTAAATGCACAGCTTGAAAGCAGTATATCAGGGATAAGGGTGTCAAAGGCATTTGCAAATGAAGAACATGAAATCAGCAAATTTAATGAGAGTAATACACGATTTAAAAACTCTAAAAATGACGCATATATGCAGATGGCTATTTTTATGGGAGGGATGTCCTTTTTTATAAATCTTTTAAATATAGTTGTTCTGGGCTTAGGAGGCTTATTAATTTCCAAAGGGAAGATGAATTTTCCTGATTTAATTGCCTTCACTTTATATACAAATGCATTTTTAGTACCTATCAGAAGGCTTACCAACTCGGTTCAGCAGTTTGAATCAGGCATGACAGGGTTTATGAGATTTAATGAAATCATGGAGATAAAACCGCTGATCACTGATGCTGAAGATGCTGTGGAACTAAATGGCTGCAAGGGGAAAATAAGTTTCAAAAATGTTACCTTTGCCTACAATGAAAATCATAATATAATTTCCGGCATCAATCTAAATATAGATGCGGGAAAAGTAATCGCTCTTGTAGGGCCTTCAGGTGGAGGGAAAACAACCTTATGTCATCTGATTCCGAGATTTTATGAAGTAAATGCAGGTGAGATTTTACTTGACGATGTCAACATCAGAAATATAAAAATTACCAGTCTGAGAAAAAATATCGGCTTGGTTTCACAGGATGTATTTTTGTTTGCAGGTACAATAAGGGATAATATTATGTACGGGAATATCAATGCCACAGAAGAAGAGATGATTGAAGCTGCTAAAAATGCAGAAATTCATGATTTTATAATGAGTCTGGAAAATGACTACGATACTGATGTGGGTGAAAGAGGAATCAAGCTTTCCGGAGGTCAAAAACAGAGGATAAGCATAGCAAGAGTATTCCTTAAAAATCCGGCAGTACTGATACTTGATGAAGCAACTTCCGCCCTTGACAATGAAACTGAATTTAAGATCCAAAAAGCTCTGGAAAAATTATCAAAGGGAAGGACAAGCCTTGTCATAGCACACCGTCTCACTACGATCAAACACGCAGATGAAATAATAGTCATCAACAAAGACGGGATCAAAGAAACGGGTAGTCACGAGGAACTTTTAGAGAAAAACGGAATCTATAGTTCTCTATATAGGGCACAGTATAGGGGTTTTATTCCCGACGAAATAGGCAACGATTAAAAATAGCACTGAGAAATTATCGTTACGAGTATTTGATTATAATAAGTCTGCAATTAAATGCTATAAAAACATAGGATTTAATGCAAAAAAAATCGATACTGTTTTAATACAAGAATTTCATGAAGAATGGAAGTGTATTTCAATGGAGTATACTATTTAATACGAGTCTTTATTTGGATTCAGTGAATTTATAATGATTTTGTTAATTCTCCCCGACTTTCTGGTTAGTGTGGAGTTTGAAAAAAAATCGGAAGTGAGAGATGAGATTATGATAAAAAATATTATATTTGATCTGGGGAGAGTATTGCTGAATTTTGAGCCTCTTGAATATACATATAAAAAGA
Source organism: Ilyobacter sp. (assembly GCF_041583315.1). Classification (NCBI taxonomy): domain Bacteria; kingdom Fusobacteriati; phylum Fusobacteriota; class Fusobacteriia; order Fusobacteriales; family Fusobacteriaceae; genus Ilyobacter; species Ilyobacter sp. The sequence continues at coordinate 1,591 of NZ_JBFHGC010000593.1, forward strand.
TTCCTGATAGGGAAAGAGCCAATAAAATTTACAGTGAGATATTTAAAAGTAATGAATGGATTATGCTTGATAGGG
>NZ_JBFHGC010000594.1:0-1664 GCF_041583315.1 Ilyobacter sp.
AAATCATTTTCTGTATTTTTATAAAATTTTTCTTCAGAGCTTATATCGGGTCTGGTTCGGTTTCTCCCCTCTTTCTTTGCCATGTACATGTTGTCATCTGCCCGTTTCAAAATATCCTCTACACTCTCACCTCTGGCTAGGGTAGCTGTCCCTAGGCTTATAGTCACCTGAGTGTTCAGATCAAACTTATACTGTCCAACTGCTTTCCTCAGTTTTTCAGCAACTTTCCACACGGCTCTTTGTTCTGTCTCTATACAGACTACTATAAACTCTTCTCCCCCCCACCGGCCTATGAAGTCTGTTTTTCTAAGGGTATTTTTTAGTATCTCAGAGATTTTTTCAAGTACCAGGTCTCCCTTAGGATGCCCGAAGTTGTCGTTGATATTTTTAAAATGATCCACATCCAGAAGGATTACCGACATTTTTCCATTGTTTCTCTGACTCCTGTCAACCTCCTCTCTGAGCTTCCACTCTATAGTTTTCCTGTTCAAAAGTTTAGTCAGTCCATCTACAGTAGCCTGATATGTACATTCCTCCAGTATTTTTTCTTTCTTCTTTGATTCTTCCTCTAAGTTAAGAACAAGTCTACTGTTTATCATCACCAAAATAGAGAAGGTTATACAGATCAGTAGCATCTGGGATATAATTGTCATGAGAGACATTACAAAACCGACATTTAAATAATTTGTGCTTGTAATTCCTATTTTATAGTACCATGCCATCATCAAATAAAGCATTGAGACAAAGAACATCAAAGTTCCGGTCAGTCGATAATTTCTTTTCATTTTAACATCATCACTTTTATACAGTGTTCTGGCTCCATTAATACTTATGAAGGCTATTGCAAGAGAAAATACAATCCCCCTCACTATAAGTTTTGGCTCAACTAATCCGAAATATGCGTATATCAGAGTAAAAACTCCCAGCATTCCATAATAAAAATTTTTATTTATTTTCCTGTCTATGAAAACGGCAGTCCCAAAATAAAATTTCACAGCCCCTGCTATCAGTAAAACATTGCCAACTACAATGGATAAAAAATCCGGTATAAAGCCTCTCATAAGTATCATTGTTATGCCAACAGACTGAAGTGCAAAACACATCACCCAGTCTGACATCCCCTCAAATCTTCCTTTATTTTGCTTCCATGCAAAATATAAAATAAGAGTGATTACAGTATCACTTATGCTGTGGCTCAGCAGTATGGTTCTCATATCTATATTCATAATTCTCTCTCCTTTCGTTGAATCTGAATCAGACCCTGTTTTGGAATCGTTATAATATTACCACATTATTATAAATTTTATTTTTTTTTTAAATATTATAAACAGGATTAAAAAAATGGTAAAGCCATCCGGCTCTACCATTTTTCTAATAATTTTATAATAATTCTGTAAAACTAGTCCTTTTTTCTCATCTGCGGGAATAAGATTACGTCTCTTATTGAAGGAGCACCAGTTAAAAGCATTACAAGTCTGTCTATTCCTACACCTAGACCACCTGTTGGAGGCATTCCGTATTCTAGAGCCTCTATATAGTCGTCGTCTATCTCTGCATTGGCTTCTTCGTTTCCGAGCATAGCCTCTTCTAGCTGAGCTTCGAGCCTTCCTCTCTGATCAGCAGGATCATTCAGCTCAGAGAATGCATTTGCATACTCTCTGGCA
>NZ_JBFHGC010000595.1:0-1660 GCF_041583315.1 Ilyobacter sp.
ACCTGTATATGACGGAATGGTAGTAACTACAAACTCAATGAAGGTAATGCAAAAAAGAAAAACAGTATTGGAACTTCTTCTTTCAGATCACCCGAAAGATTGTCTTTCATGTTCAAAAAATGGTGAGTGCGACCTTCAAGACCTTGCGATGCAGTTTGGTGTGAGAGAGATAAGATTCAAAGGTAAAGAATCAACATACAGACAAGATATATCTCAGTCTATAATCAGAGATATAGACAAATGTATCATGTGCAGAAGATGTGAAACTATGTGTAATGTAATCCAGACTTGCGGAGTTCTTTCTGGAGTAAACAGAGGATTTGACGCAGTAGTTGCACCTGCTTTTGAGCAGGATCTTGAGGATACTGCATGTACTTACTGTGGACAGTGTGTAGCAGTGTGTCCGGTAGGGGCTCTTCATGAAGCTGACCATACATGGAAGCTTGTAAAAGACCTTGCAAATCCTGCTAAAAAAGTGGTAGTTCAAGTGGCTCCTGCTGTAAGAGTAGCCCTCGGAGAAGAGTTTGGGTTTAAACCTGGTACAAATGTTGAAGGTAAAATGATAGCTGCACTTAGAAAGTTAGGATTTGATATGGTATTTGATACTAGCTGGTCAGCTGATCTTACTATAATGGAAGAAGCTTCTGAGCTTATCGACAGAGTAACAAAAAAACTGGCTGGAGATGAAGATGTAAAGCTTCCTATCCTGACTTCTTGTTGCCCTGCATGGGTTAAGTTCTTTGAGCACAATTACCCTGATATGCTAGATGTACCTTCTACAGCTAAGTCACCTCAACAGATGTTTGGTGCTATAGCTAAAAATGTTTGGGCAAAAGAAGAAGGAATTGATAAAAAAGATCTTATAGTTGTATCTATCATGCCTTGTCTTGCCAAGAAATACGAAGCGTCTAGAGATGAGTTTAAAGTAGACGGCATACCTGATGTAGATTACTCTATATCAACAAGAGAGTTAGCAAAGCTAATAAAACAAGCAAACATCAATTTTAAAGATCTGAATGAAGAAGAAGTGGATAATCCTCTAGGAAGCTACACAGGAGCCGGAGTAATATTCGGTAGAACTGGGGGAGTTATAGAGGCAGCAACTAGAACTGCATACGAATGGATTACAGGAGATACTTTGGAATCTGTAGACTTTACTTCACTAAGAGGTATGGAATCTGTAAGAGTAGCAGAGGTTTCTATTCCTGGACTGGATGAAAAGTTAGGTTCTAAGTTCAGAATCGGAATAGCTCATGGTCTTGGATCTGCCAGAGAACTTCTGGATAAAATCAGATCAGGAGAAGAAACAGTTCATGCTATAGAGATTATGGCTTGTAAAGGTGGATGTGTAGGTGGAGGTGGACAGCCTTATCACCACGGAGATTTTGGAATTATAGAGAAAAGAGCAGCTGGGCTGACTTCTATAGATCAAGGTAAAGATCTGAGAAAATCACATGAAAATCCTTATATCAAGGAACTTTATGAGAAGCATTTAGGTAAACCAATGAGCCACAAGGCACATGATCTATTACATACAGAATATTTTCCAAAGCATAAAATGTAGATTTTTTAAGACACCAGATTAGTATCTGGTGTCTTTTTATTATATAAAAAGAAAACCACCTGCTATGCAGGTGGACCCAAAAAGCCGGAAGGCTAT
>NZ_JBFHGC010000596.1:0-1656 GCF_041583315.1 Ilyobacter sp.
GTTGGGCTATATCTGGATTTTGCCCAGGAACAGGTTTGGTTGCCCTTGGAGAAGGTAGAAAAGACGCACTTTCATTTGTTCTAGGAGGAACGATTGGTGCATTATTTCTGACTCTTGTATATGAAAAAATTAAAGATTCAGTCTTATTTTTGGATCTAGGAGGAACGATGACTTTGGCTGTAACTAATGTCAAAGGAAGCACTGCTCTATTTCCTACTATTTCTGGGATAGTTGTTGCAGGAGGGATAGGCATACTCTTTATAGTTATTGCATTTATATTACCAGATTAAATTTACTACACATAATTTGCAAAGATTCCTTCATTAAGTATAAATCATAATGTAGAGATTAATAAAATACATAAATTTTTTAGGAGGTGTAATTCAAATACCACAAGATTTTAATCCTGGATGTGCACGGCCAACTTCCGCTATGAAAAAGCCAAAGATGGAAGTAATAAGAGAAAATAAGGAGATAAGAAGTATGGTTTAATTAGGAAAACCAGCACCGGATTTTGAATTAGCAGGATATTATAAGGGAGCTTTTAAGCAATTTAGTCTGTCTGAATTTAAAGGTAAGTGGGTATTGCTTTGTTTTTATCCGGGAGATTTTACTTTTGTCTGAGCGACAGAAATATCAGCAGTTGCTGATAAGTACAACCAGTTTAAAGATCTAGGTGCAGAAGTTCTTTCAGTCAGCTTAGACAGTGTGTTCGTGCATAAGATGTGGAACGATAATGAATTATCTAAGATGGTTGATGGGGGAATTCCTTACCCTATGCTTTCAGACCAGGGTGGGAAGAAATTTCGCTGAAAGTATAAGACCACTGCAAGCCTTTCGGGTTGTAAGAAATTCCAAGGGTACTGAAGCCACTCCTTCAGGATGGTAGCCTGGTAAGAAAATACTGAAACCAAATAATGAGCTTGTGGGAAATGTGTGGAAAAATTGGAAAGTTTCAGATGCCGACTAGTTGTAGACGAGTATGTTTTATTAATCTTAAAAAGACACTACAAATTTAGTGTCTTTTTATTTAGTATTTTTTATGGATTTTTACCAATTGGAGGAGGAAATTCTTAATATAAGCAAATTTCTTAAATTTTCGAATTTTATCATCTCATAAGATTGTCTTTTTATTACTTTTATTTTGTTGTTTATTCCTTCTGCCAATACATTAGTTTTGCTATCAAAAACCTAGAAATCAATAGTTACAAAGAAGAATTCATATGAAGACTGTTATAAAAAGTTCAAAACATATGCTGATATTGATAAAAATAAAAAAAAAGATGAGAGAAAGTTAGGGGATACTATTTTTTGTTTTTGTAGTATACTTTAAGAGGATTAGTTTATATGAAAAAATTTTAGTAGGGGAAGTCAGAAAATTAATATATGAAAATGGGAGCTTAAAATGAATTCTGAAATCATAAAATTTGCTTTAGAAGAAGTTAATAAAGTTATTGAACATGAAATAGAACCTTTAAAAAAAATTAAAAAAAAATCAATAATCAAAAATGAAAATGAAAAAGATTCTCTTCTTCTTGAATTAGCTACAGAAATAACCCCTAATATAAAAAATCATCTAATAAATTATGAATATAAAAAAAAGATGAAAAATATTAAAATAGAAGGGTTTTCAAAAGAAATTATTGAACTGTATGA
>NZ_JBFHGC010000597.1:0-1653 GCF_041583315.1 Ilyobacter sp.
AAATTTCGCCCTGGATTCTTCCAGGACTTTTTTGAGACTTTCTAAAGCATCAGAATTTCCTGTACCGTCCCTTTCGTCCATCTTTTCCATTACTCTGATAAGGCTGTTTTCTATTCTCTCCACTGCTGACTTTGCCTGATTGAGCTCATCTTCAGAAAAATCTATAGGTTTTCTGTAATGAGAGCTAAGTACAAAAAATCTCACTACCTTGCCTTCAAATTTTTCAAGGACCTCTCTCAGAAGAAAGAAGTTCCCCAGTGACTTGGACATTTTTTCACCTTTTACGTTTATATATCCGTTGTGTATCCAGTATCTCGCAAATTCTCCACCAGTTGCACACTTAGACTGTGCTATCTCATTTTCATGGTGCGGGAAAATAAGATCCTGTCCTCCTCCGTGTATGTCAAAAGTCGGCCCGAGATATTTGTTGGACATGGCAGAGCATTCAATATGCCACCCTGGTCTTCCCTGTCCCCAAGGAGATCCCCAAGATGGTTCTCCCTCTTTGGCACCTTTCCAAAGTGCAAAGTCCAGCGGTGATCTCTTTATGTCATTTACATCTACCCTGGAGCCACTCTGGAGGTCTTCTGTCTTCTGCTTAGACAGTTCTCCGTATTTTTTCTTATAGCTTTCCACAGAAAAATAAACATCCCCATGGACCTCATAGGCAAATTCTTTTTCAATAAGGGTTTTTATTAGCTTTATCATTTCTCCGATATGCTCGGTAGCCTTTGGTCTCAGCATACCTTCCTCTTTCAGATTCACCTTTGATGTGTCTTCAAAATAAGCTGCGATATATTTATCTGCCACCTCTTTCAGGGTTATCCCCTCTTCATTGGCTCGTTTTATCATCTTGTCGTCTACATCTGTAAAATTTTGTACGTATTTTACCTTGTAACCCCTATACTCCAGATATCTTCTCACTGTATCAAAGAATATAGCCGGCCTTGCATTTCCTATATGTATGTAGTTGTATACCGTAGGTCCGCAGACATACATGGATACCTCTCCCTCTTTCAGAGGTTTAAATTCTTCTGTTTTTCCCTTTAAAGTATTAAATATTCTAAGCATACAGCCCTCCTATTTTTTCATTTTACTCAAAATGTCATCAAGGGTCTCTTCGTTGAGTTCCGTGTGCAGATTGAGATAGTCAGTTTCTGCGGTTCCCTTTATTGATAATTTAGAACTCTCTGAAAACTTTTTGTCCAGAAGGTTCAGTTTTATATCTCCATGAAAAAACTGGTTTTCAGATACAGTTCCGCCTGTACCCAGACTCAGCTTTTCTTTTCCCTGAAAAATGCTGTTTCCTTCGATAACCAGGTTCGCATTTCTTATGCTTATTCTGCCATTTTTCCCGAAAATTCTAAAGAGTTTTTCAAATCTTTTTGTATCTTTGAGAGGTATTATCCACTGATTATTTTCTATATCTCCCACTATCTCTCCGTCGATATCCCCGAGAAATGCCTCTATACTTCCTCCCGAAAAACTCTCCCAAAGATCAAAGAGAACCCTCTGCTCCTTAGGTATACTGGCTGTAAATATTTTAGCAGCTTTCCCGAAATCTCCAGAGGAGATGTAGACTCTGTTCTCTCCCAGATATTTCTCCATTTTTCTCTCTTGAGGCTGATTCTTAAAGAGGTCTATTACGCCTCC
>NZ_JBFHGC010000598.1:0-1648 GCF_041583315.1 Ilyobacter sp.
CCGGTAGATTCTCAGGACTTATTTTTTTCTCTGTGTTGCTTTTTCTGATTATTCTCTGCAGCTCCCCTATAAATATTTCCTGGGATTTTTCAATATTCTCCCGATATATGTCCATGTTTTCAATGAGTTCCCCTATAACCCCTGATTCTATTATTTCGTCGCATCTTTTTCTGAGGTCTTCCTCCCCTCCTATATAGGACAGGTCTCCCAGTTCCAGGAGATTGTTTTCCAGTCTTACGAGCTCTTCTCCCAGCTCCTCTGTGTAGATATCTCTGTCCGGAGTATTTCCGATCTTTCCTTTGATCCTCTTTCCAGCTGTCATCCTTCTAGTCTGCTTCTCCTCTGATGGAATATACTCAGTAACCGAAGAGATTAACCCTATACTTTTCAGCTTGTCAGCTTTCTCAAAGACGGCTTCGGCTTCCTCCAGCGTTTCTGAAATAATTATTGTACTGTCAGAGCTGAAGTCAAATTTATCTATGATTTCCCTGTTAAGGGCCACACTCTGAAGATTTTTAGGCTCTATCTTCAGCATATCATTTTCAAACTCCACCTTTCCGGACTTGGATCCCAGGATTATCATTATAAAAAGTACTGCCAGAAGCGAGCTCTTTTTTCTGCTTATGACAAAATACTCGGTCTTTTGTAAAAACAGATTTCTTTTAGGTTTTTTTATACAGCTCTTCCCTCCAAACAGCATAAGGAGAGATGGAAGTACGAAAACCGCCGATACCAGGGTGCATATTATCCCCATACCGAGAACCAGTCCGAACTCTCTAAATCCCGGAAAGTCGCTGAAAGCAAACATTAAAAAACCTATGGCTGTTGTTCCTGCTCCTGTTGCCACACCTCTCATCGTCTTAGAATAAACTGCTTCTACAGCATCTTCTATACTCAATCCCTTTCCTCTCTCTTCAAGAAATACAGAGATGATGTGTATGGAGTAATCTATCCCCAGCCCTATGAGTATGGCTCCCATCATGGCGGTCATCATATTGAGAGTCCCGATGATGAGATAGGTCATTCCCATTGACCATATTATACCGGATACCAACGGAACAAGTGCCAGAATGGAGTACCTCACGATCTTAAAGCTTATAATAAATATCCCCAGCACCAGTACCATAGAAAGAGTACTTGATATTTCCATATCTTTCTTGGAAATCACCATCTCGTCTCTGGAAAGTACCTGGAGTCCCGTCATTCCAATTTTTACATTGTATTTTTCAGCTTCTTCCTGTAGATATTTTTCAAGATTATTTACCACTTTTATCACATTTTCAAAGTCATCTATACTCACTGCGGATTTCACCATCAGTATCCCCATACTCTTGTCGGGAGACAAAATATATCGATCTCCCCTCACAAATCTTCTGGCATCTTCAGCACTTATTTCCCCGTCTTTTGTTTTTAATATTATATCTTCCGTCAGATTCAAAAAATTCAGGAGTTTTACCTTGTCCTTGTCTATTTTACCACTGTCAGATTCATCGATATACCCCTTCTCAAAACCATCATTTACCCCTGCAAAAAAATCTTTCAGATTCGATCCAGCCATAGCTTTCTCGGTATTTTCAAGATCCTTATCCTTCATCAAAAGAAAAATATTTTCTTCCAAAAATTCCACCTGATTTTCATGAGTGACAGC
>NZ_JBFHGC010000599.1:0-1644 GCF_041583315.1 Ilyobacter sp.
AGCCTGATAAATATAGAGAAACTAAAATGAAGACCATGGTAATCGAAAACATTGAAAAGTCTAGAGATATGTATTTTTTCAATATTTTAAAACCACAAAGAACATTTGGAGAAGAAAAGTTCAGTATAACTAAATTTTCGGAGTCTGATTGTTTCGGTTCTGTTATAGAAAACGAAACTTTTAGAGAAACATTTCTGTTTAATCCTTCAAAAAAAGAGGTCGAACTGGGAAAAATTAAAACTGATGCAAAATGGGTTATTGTAGTAGAGACAGGGGATAAGGTATCTAAATTTGGAATAAATGGCGGGTCTGCTTTAGTTTTTAAAGGAGAAAAGTTGGTAGAAAATAATAAAACAGAAAATTTATTTGTAAAAAAATAAAGATAGGAGATTAAGATTATGGACTATAGCAATATAGGTAAATTAGAAAGGGGCACACTAAAAAAAAGATATCAGGATATGTTGCAACATATGGGTACCGAAGTAACAGAATTCTCAGAAAAATTCAATGATGATTATAATAAGATGAGTGAATGGGGACATATGTACTTCTGTGAAGAAGACGGAGCTATACTGGATTTCGACTTGGGAAAACCCCACACACATATTTGTACAGTCTGTAAAAAAGAGTATAAAAGTAAGCAGCTAGATAATGTCTGGGTTTATTTTTACAGAGGAAAGGCTATTCAAACTGCATTGAATGCAGCAGTTGTATATAAAGCAACAAAAGAGATGAAGTATTTGAAATATGTGGAAAAAATAATTGGTTACTATGCAGAACATTATACAGATTTTGAAATTCATTCAAAAGACGCAGCAGTGGAAATTACTACCACAGGTAAGCTAGGTTATGCCAGAATTATGCCACAGGAACTGAATGAAGCTGTAATTATGGTTAAAATTGCCAGAATTATGGAGATATTAAAAGAGGATATTTCAAAGGAATTTAGTGAATCAGTAAGAAATATGTTTAGAGAGGTATTTGAAATATTGGCACCCCAGGTAAATAAAGTGCATAATAAACCCTGTTGGTCTGCCTGTGCAATAGGTTCTATGGGGTTTGTAATACAGGATAAAGAGATGATTGATTTTGCTTTTAACAGTGAGTTCAATATAAACAGACAATTAGAGGAAGGTGTAACTTCAGGGATATGGTACGAAGGATCAATGTATTATAGCTTCTTTACATTAGAAGGGATAGCAGACCTGTTATTGTTTGCTAAAACTTATAATTACCATGTTCCTGTATTGGAAGAAACAGTGGAGTTTATGCTGAATACAGCATATGACTACGCTTTTGATAACTTAATTTTTCCAAACCCAAATGATGGTTGGCCTGACATTAATCTGAAGACTTTTTCATTTTTATACCATCTGGGATACAAAATATTCGGAGAGGAAAAAATGGGAGCTTTACTCAGAAAAATCGAAAAATCAGATATACCGAGAAGAGATCCTCAATTGGCTAAACCTTATTACTTCAATAACGAAATTTCATTGGAAGAGCTGTTGTTTAACAATGATTTTAATATGGAAGGGGTTGTTTCTGAAAAATCAGGGACATCTAATTTTGAAAGTTCAAATGTTGGGATCTTAAAAAATGACAGTGTAAATGTATTTGTAAAATATGGTCATCAGGCAAGGA
>NZ_JBFHGC010000600.1:0-1639 GCF_041583315.1 Ilyobacter sp.
CCAGAATAGAGAATACAAATACGTGTCCGAAGAATGGAATATTTATCATTATCGGAGCTCTTGATGCAGCCTTTTCTCCTAGGTCTCCACCGGTACATGCACCCGTTAGTCCAGAGTGGGAAAGTGCTCCTGCCATTCCCGGGGCCAGGTTTCTTATATTGTTTGATTTACATAAAAATATCAGTATAGCCAGTCCAGAGAACATCCAGAATACCTGCCCTGCAAATCCATAAATCATAACATTCTTGACACCTGCTATTTTAAAAGCATCTGCCATTCTAGATCCGCCTACAAGGAAACTACCTGCCAGTACTACTGGAATACCTGCAAATAAAAGTGCATTTAGAGTCGGACCGAATTTCCAGTTTGAAAATACCATCCCTAAACCTGCAGATATAAGCATAGCAAAGAATATCTGGGGAAGTGCAATAATGGGTTTAATAGCTGATGCTATTTTAAGTGAAAGTATTAATATCCCCAATATAGCAAGCATTTCAACAAAACCTTTTCTGATATAAATCTGCTTACTTGCTATCTTCGCTTTGTTATCAATAAAGATAATTGCTAATACAATACTCAGATATGCCAGCAGCATATATGATTTTCCAAGGACACCTTCACCCTGAACTCCGACTATTAAGCTATGAGTTGTCTGTATCCCTATTAAAATAAAGAATGCTCTTATGAGAAAGAATATCTGCGTACTGTTTGTCCCAAGAATTGTCTCTTCCTTAGAAGGAATCATGATATCGTCTATCTTGAGATCCTCTTTACAGAATATCTTCTTTATCTCTTGTCCACCTACAAAGAAAGATGCTATAAGAGCTATTACCGTAGTTTTACTCGCTAATACTACCATAGGGAATTCAGCTAATCCCGGAGTCGCCATCTGGCTTTTTACCAATAAGAACCCCATTGCAAGTCCAAATACAACAATTATGAGTATAGAGGAATATTTAGTCCCCGCTACAACCGTTCTTGATACCAGCACCATAGTGATCAGGATAAGCATAGTGATAAAAAAATGATTTAGAGCTGAAATGTGTACAATTTGGTCTATTATTTGTTCCAATTTCTGTTTACCTCCTTGAAGTTTTATATTTAAGAAAGTTATATTCAATATTAGATATTTTTCTGTAAACAAGACTGTTCCCTCAAAATTTAAAACAGTGTTTACAAATCACAACATATGTATTTTTGAATTCGAATAATGCAAAAATACTTTTTTCACAGATATTTTTTTTAAAAATCCGCATAAAAAAATAGGCCAGCACAAAGAAATTACTTTGCATCGGTCTATTAAAGTCTTGGCAACTGCCATCTTTAATCTTTACCAACAAAACAATACGCTATAACTAATTGCATTTTCCAGATACGAAATATCCTAAAAAACTTGATTTTTTCACCAACTTTTTTCAAATCGACTTATTATAACTCATCTTTTGTTTAATGTCAATGCATTTTTACATCAGTTATCTCCTTGCAGAAAGAACCGACTTAAAAAAACGGCTCTTTCTGCAAAAGAGTCTAAGCTCTTTCTAAATATTCAACCTTTTTGCTGGATTTACTTTTATTGAATACTATAATAAGTGAAGCTATTGCTGCAAATATTCCACTAAAATATGGAATAGATCCAGTC
>NZ_JBFHGC010000601.1:0-1636 GCF_041583315.1 Ilyobacter sp.
AATCTTTAGAATCTTTAAAATCTTTTAAAGGTCTTGAAGTGCCTATTCGCAGGACGAGCGTGAAGAAATATAATCAATTTTACGTAAAGAAAATACAATGTCTGAGCGGCGCGAGTTTTGTATTTTTAGTAAAATTTATTATATTTTAGCTTGGACAAGACAAGGCTTGATTTTTGGTTACTTTTCATCAAGGAAAAGTAACAGACTTCTGTGTAAATTAAATAATTTATATAAAATTAAAAAAAACTCACCTTATCTCCTCCATATCAGCAAAAATCCCTCCCAGTATAAAATAACTGAGGCTTATAAGGAAAATGGATATCACTATCCCTATTAGACTTATAGCCATTAAAACAGCTGTCAGTATACAATTGCTGTATAGAGGAAGATCCTTCAATTTTCCGATTAACTCAATAGGTGCATCCAGTCTCTTTAAAAAAATAGAATATATAACCAGTAATACAAGGTCTGTCACTGCAAATATAAGCTGAAACCAGAAAAGCTCAGAAGGATAAACCTTTGCCAAAATCATTCCGCCGTGTCCTGCTATGGTAATGCATATCATCAAGTTAATTATTATGTCCATCTTGAAACTGCCGAGTCTGTTGTTCAGCTCTTCTTTAAACCTCAGCATTATAAAGGTGAAAATCACAACAGAAAAAAATGTGCCTGTAGATATTATCCAGAAGGGAGGCCTCTGAGATTCCCGGGTTATCTGAAGAGACTGGAGAATAAGATTATATCCTCCGTAAAAAAAACATATTTGCTTCATCCCGCCAAGAGATACCTCTTTCATAAAAATCCCACCTTTTTATAATGACACTTTTAATTCTTAGAATCCTCCAGATAACTCATCTCCATAAAAATATTTCCCAGAATAAAATAACTCAAACTTATCAAGAATACAGCAAAAATAATTCCTACTATTGTAAATATCATAAACACCGCCACGAGAATACAATTACTGTACAACCTCAGACTTTTCACTTTTTCAAGTTTTTCCAGGGGAGCATCCAAATTTTTTAGAAAAATAGCATATACAATATCCAAAACCATTCCCCCTATACCCAGGAAAAGCTGCATATAGAGCACACCCTGTGCTCTTTTTGGTTAATATCGTGGCTTGCGCATCTGTAAGCAATAAAAAAAGGACAGACTGTATTTCAATGTTAAATTCAAGAGCGACTGAAGTCGAAGTGGCATTTCAAGGAATCGATGACAAGTACTTTGCAATAATAAACGATAAGTTTAAGCCAGCCAATTTTAAGGGCAACAGCAAAAAGGCTAATGAGGCGAAAGCCCAATTTTACAATGATTTCGAAAAAGAATTTAAGGCAAAGATTTTCAGTATAAAAACATCCCCAGCTTTTTATAGAGAGCTTTCTGAAAAAATATCTAAGGACACCTCATACTATCCGAAAGCATGCAGCAAACCAGATCTTATCCAAAACAACATTACCTCTGACCTAGCCAGCTACGAAAAGGCATGGATAATTATTCTGCCTTTAGCTGATCACTATGCCAAACAGTCGAAATAAAAATTTTGGCTAACCATTTGCTCCACACGGACGGTTGATACAGTTGTGGCATTCGCGAAAAAGTCCCTGCTCTGCAAGCGGCCCAGCGCCGCCGGTGA
>NZ_JBFHGC010000602.1:0-1635 GCF_041583315.1 Ilyobacter sp.
CTGGATGCACTCAGTGTATATGAAGATGTTTCTGTGAAGTATGTCACAAAGGCTGAAGAGCTGGGTGACGAAGATATTATACTGATTCCGGGATCAAAAAGTACCATTGATGACCTGAAAGAGATAAAAGACAAGGGAATAGCCGAAAAGATAGTAAGGCTGGCTAAAAAAGGCACAATAATATTTGGAATCTGTGGCGGGTACCAGATGCTCGGGCAGAAAATATCAGATCCCAATGGAGTGGAAAGCTCTCTTCCGGAAATACCAGGAATCGGACTTCTGGATATGGAAACAGTCATGGAAACTGAGAAAAGAACAGTCCAGTACGAAGGTAAAGTAGAGATAGACGGAGGATTCTTAGAGGGAACAAAGGGAATGACCGTAAAGGGATACGAGATACATCAGGGAATCACCAACGGAAATGAAGGAAATGTATTCCTCCACGGAGACGGCTGTGTAAACGGAGCCTTTAAAGACAATATAATAGGAACATATATCCACGGAATATTTGATAACGGGGATTTTACAAGAAAGTTTCTGAATAATGTGAGAAAAAACAAAGGGCTTGATGAGATAAAAGACGCCATAAACTTTCAGGAATTCAAAGAAAGAGAGTTTGACAAGCTAGCTGACATTGTAAGAGAGAACCTTGACATGGAAAAAGTATACAGGATATTAGAGGGTGAGAATGTTGAATGTGATAGCTAAAATAGGCCTGGCTTATCTGATAGATCTAATAGCCGGAGATCCATACTGGATGCCTCATCCGGTTCAGTTTATAGGCAAACTCATTGGAAATTTTGAAAAAATTCTGTACAGATTTAAAAACAAAAAACTTTCAGGGGCTGTACTTACAATTACAGTCCTTTCAGTGACTTTTATGCTCAGCTATGCTCTGGGGATGTTTCAGATTGTGGAGATATATCTACTGTACACAATATTTGCCACCAGATGTCTGGCAAAAGAGGGGATGAAAGTCTATAACATTCTCAAGGCAAAGGATATGGAAAAAGCAAAAAAAGAGCTGTCGTATCTTGTGAGCCGGGATACAGGAAGCATGGATGAAAGAAATATAATAAGAAGTGTGATGGAAACTATATCTGAAAATACAGTAGACGGTATAATAGCACCTATGTTTTATATGATGGTGGGAGCTATACTTTTACCTGGAAATCCAAGCGGAGCCTTGGCCTTCGGTATGACTTATAAGGGTGTAAACACTCTTGATTCTATGGTGGGATATAAGAATGAAAAATATATTGATTTCGGATGGTTTTCAGCAAGACTAGACGATTGGGTAAACCTTATTCCTGCAAGAATTACCGGAATGATATTTTATCCCCTGTCGGCTATGATATTTGGGTTTGATTACAAATCTTCTTTGAGAATTTATTTCAGAGACAGGCTGAAACATGCCAGTCCAAATGCAGGACATCCTGAATCTGCTGTGGCTGGAGCCATAGGGATACAGTTTGGGGGAGTCACGAGTTATTTTGGAGAAAGTCATGAAAAGCCTACAATTGGTGATAAACTCAAAGAATTTGATATAGAGGATATAAGAAAAAATATAAAAATGATGTATGGAGCTTCTATTTTAGGGATGATATTCTTTATGGGAATAATCTTTGGAGCTTA
>NZ_JBFHGC010000603.1:0-1630 GCF_041583315.1 Ilyobacter sp.
CTTACTTTACCGAACCTGTCAGACAAAGGCCCGAATAATAAAGTAAAAACACCAAATGCCAGCATATATGCAGTAACTGACATGGCAGCTGTGCTTACTGTAAGATTTAAATCTTTTGATATATTGATGAGAAGAGGAGCGGCAGCATAATTGTCTCCGTTGGCTAAAAAAGCCATTGATCCTAATATTAAAAGCATTTTATTTTTATCTTTCATTTTTCCAAACCTCCCCTCTCTGATTTTTTTCTCATTTATTGATTTTCATTGGTGATTAAATCTTTTGGTTCTAATACTCTTATAAGTTCAGTTACTTATGAAAATTTATTTAAAGCAGCAACTTAGTTTATTTAATCTCTGTAATTTTCTTAACCAAATCAACTAAATTTGTTTCGGATATATCCGGCTGAAGATAATATGGATTAAAGATCTCTTCTTTACGTTTTATATAGGCTGTTGCAAACCCTGCTTTTTTTGCTCCGAATAAATCCCAGTCATGAGATGCAACCATAGCAATATTTTCAACAGATGTTTTTTCATGAAGAGCTACGTACTGGTAGATATCTTTAAAGGGCTTATATTTTTTTACAGAGTCAACAGAGTAATAGCTGTCAAACAAGTGGATGATTCCTGCATTTGTAAGCTGTTCTTTTATCATTTCCAATGATGAATTGGATACAGCGACTACTCTTATTCTATTCTCCTTGAGAAGTTTAAGTGCTTTAGGAACGTCTTCATAGGCTGGTAAGCTTTTAAAGGCACCTAATATCTCAACTTTGGTTTCATTTGTTAGCATTTTACCATTTTCATAGAACAAACTTTCCAACACAACTCCTGCCAGTTCACCAAAATTCTTGTATTCATCCATGGAACCTATTACAGTAGATGTGTGTAACAATTTAGTAAACCAATATTTCAGCACATAATTATCATCAAAATTCTTATCAAAATTTTCTTTGAGCAAACTTAAATTTAACATTGTCTCATTCATATCAAATAATACAGTTTTTATCACCTAGTTATCCCCCTATACTTTTTAATCAAAAGGCACAATTATCACATCATGAACAATATTATCAAGTCTGTCCTGTAAATAAGTGGAAAAACTAGACTTTTTAAGCTCTCCTGCTCTCATTGTAGGAGAGCAGGAGAGCCTGTGGTTTAAAAACTTTATACTTAGACTGGATAAACTATATTTTTTATGCCAATATTTTTAATTTTTTCGAAAACTGTTATAAAAGTATTGAATAATCTTCAACACTTTTATAACAGCCCGAGTTTCTAAAGCTTAAATAATCCCCCATGCCCATCTGTTTTAATAAATATTTAAATTCAGTTGTCATGGGGAATTATTGTGTAAAACTTCTTTACCTTTTAAAGTTTAAAATATCTCATTGGTAATTATTCCACCTGGAATTTATATTATTTTTTTATAAGCTTCGATAACTTCGCTAGGCTCAGCACGTATTGTATAGTCAGCGTCTACCCAGGCATTGACAATGACTCCGTTTTTATCGATGACATAAGTGGCTGCTATGGGTAGCTCAGCTTCGTCATTTCCCTGTGATTTCTTCAAGTCTATTCCAAAACCATCATATATAGTCTGAAGCTTTTCAGGAACTTTGAAAAGTAAG
>NZ_JBFHGC010000604.1:0-1624 GCF_041583315.1 Ilyobacter sp.
AGGAGGAAGATATGATAAAGGTATACGGAAAATCGGGATGCTCTAGGTGCCAGGAGTTAAAAGGTATTTTAGAGGGTAAAAAGAAGGAGTTTCAGTATATAGAGGACATGGGTGAGCTCAGCAGGGTGGCCATGAAGGCGAAGATAGCCATGGCTCCTGTAGTAGAATACGACGGGGAACTTTACACCATGGAGGAGTTTCTGAAAAAAGCAGGGCTGTAAGAAATCACAAAGTAAAAAAGAATGGGGTATAGAGGAGAAATACAGTTGAAATACTGATGGAAATATGATAGTATAATGACGTGCCTCTATAGCTCAATTGGATAGAGCATCTGACTTCGGATCAGAGGGTTGTGGGTTCGATTCCTGCTGGGGGCGCCAGTGATTACCCTCAAACTTAATACTTTTTCATAAAAAAGCACAAGATTTTAGTCTTGTGCTTTTAAAATTTTATCTCTATGTTTTCCAAGTCAATTATTTTTATTCTTCTTATAAGTAAATTTAATATTTCTCTTAAATCTGGGATTAAATCTTCAGTTATATTATTTAAAAAGAATCGAAGCATCTCTATATGGTCTTCAGTTATTTCTTTTTTCTGTTCGTCATTTAGGACATGTTCTTTTTCCTTGATTTCTTTTTTTATTTTATTGGTATCCTTTCTTAGTTCTTGAAGCTGCTCTTTTGCCACTTCTTTTGAAGCGAGTCCTTCTATCACCAAAGACAGCACAGCTTTTTCTGACTCCTCTTTTTTCTTTAATATTTTCTTTTGTTCTGTGATTTCGTCGATAATATCAGCAAGCCTAAATTCGTAGTCATTAATCATTTGTAAATGTGGGTGATTTAAAATTTCTTCAGAAATTATTTTTTCTAAATGGTCAGAACTATACCTGATGTTGCAGCCTTCGCATTTGTAATAAATGTAAATTTTATTTTTATTTCTAAAAGCATTTCCTGCAAATTTTCCTCCACACTTGCAAAATGTAATATGAGTAAAAATATATTGGTGGATATCTTCTCTAGATTTTGAACGATTTCCTTTTCTGATTTCCTGTATTTTAGAATATTCTTCTTTTGATAATATAGCAGGCAGGATAGGGAATTCAGATGTGAAATATTCTTTTCTTCTTCCTTTATTATGATTTTTATTAAGTTTTCCCTTTTTTCCAAAAGTCCTAAGACCTATTAGTTCTGGCATACTAAGCCAACTTGCTAGGGTAACTGCGTTTATATTATTTACACTGGCACTTTTTGAAATGTTTCTGTACCTTATAACATCTAACAATACTTTTCTGTAGAATCTCCATGTATCTTCATTCTTTACCATAATCTTGCATCGAACGCCGTTAATATCTCCCTTGATGACTTTTAACCAGGGAAGGACACTACCGCCTAAGTACCTATTGGTTTTGGCGTAGTTGTACATATTGTCAGTGACCTTTTTTACTATCTTTGCTTTGTCTTCCTGGGCTCCAATGAGCCTTACTAGGGAAGGGAGACTGTCATAAGTACCATCTACCTTTACCACGCCTTCCAAGGCTGAGATGAGAGTTACACCCAGCTCCTCCAGATAAAACAGATCTCTCATACCGTTCCTGAATTCTCTGGTAAATCTGTCTGAATGATAG
>NZ_JBFHGC010000605.1:0-1624 GCF_041583315.1 Ilyobacter sp.
GTGAAGAGTTTGTAAATGCCATCCCTGCAAGAGTAGATGCATTGTGCATGTGATTTCTTGCTTCCATATGATCAGCTTTTTCATAAGCTAAAGGGAGATTATCATAAACAAGTTTTATGGACTCCATAGCCATAGGGTCAGTATAACTCGTAGCATTAGTAGAAACAAAGGCTTCTATAGCATGAGTCATTACATCCATCCCTGTATTGGCAGTTATATGAGCAGGCATCTTTGCTGGAAGTGCCGGATCAAGAAGAGCTATATCAGGAGTAATCTCATAAGAAACAAGAGGATACTTTATGTGATTTTCTGTGTCTGTTATTACAGAAAAAGCTGTTATCTCAGAAGCTGTACCGCTTGTAGACGGAATAGCAATAAATTTAGCTTTTTTTCTAAGCTGTGGAAATTTCCCTGCAACAAGATCTTCAAATTTTGAATCAGGATACTCATAGAACACCCACATGATCTTAGCTGCATCAAGTGCAGATCCTCCACCGATAGCTATAATCCAGTCAGGACCGAATTCTGCCATCTCTTTTCCGCCTCTTAGCACTGTTTCCACAGATGGATTTGGCTCTACTCCGTCAACTATAGAAACCTCCATTCCTGCTTTTTCAAGTTGTGCTTTTGCTTCGTCCAAAAATCCGAATCTTTTCATAGAACTTCCACCTGTAACAAGTGTAGCCTTTTTACCTTCTAGTGTTGATAGATACTCTAATGCATTTTCTCCAAAAACGATGTCTTTAGGAACTCTAAACCATTGTAAACTCATTTTCTACCCCCTGAAGTTTTATTTATAATTTTTTTATAGCCTGTAAATAATTTGAATTATAAAGTTACAACTGTACAGTTTTTTCCCGTCAGTTTTTAATTCACCTTTTGTGAATTTGGTAACTATATCTGACTTTAGTATATCCTTATCTCATGTTTAAAACTAACTTTTTTTTGCAAAAAATACCACTTTTTTGAACTTTCCATTAAATTTTCCGCAATTAATTTGGAATTTTTATATTTTCAACAGAGACTTTTTTTCACAACAAGCATCTTTTTGGAATAATTATGTATAATATTTAGATCTTATTTTTATCATCGCATTTTTTGATTACATGAATTTATTTGATACAGGTCCTCTCCTTGGGTATAATTAGATAGATGCATATAAAAAATTAAGATGAAGGTGTTTAAAATGTCTGGAAAAATAACTTTGATAAAAGGTGATATCACAACCCTTAAAGTGGACGCCATTGTAAATGCTGCCAATAACCGGCTTATAGGTGGAGGAGGTGTAGACGGAGCTATTCACCGGGCCGGAGGTCCAGAGATCTCAAAATATTGCGACGAGATAAGAAAAAAAAGAGGGGGATGCGAAACAGGTGAAGCTGTCATAACCTATGGCGGTAATCTTCCTGCTAAGTATATAATACACACTGTGGGGCCTGTATGGAAAGGGGGAAAACACGGTGAAGAGATTCTTCTCAGAAAATGCTATCAAAACTCCTTGATCCTCGCAAAGGAACATCTGGTAAAATCTATAGCATTTCCCAATATAAGCACAGGAGTCTATGGATATCCGAAAGAATTGGCGGCTAAAATCGCAATCGTAGAAGCTATCAGATTTTTAAAA
>NZ_JBFHGC010000606.1:0-1604 GCF_041583315.1 Ilyobacter sp.
TCTGACTGGATAAGCTATGATGGAAATCCTGTTGAGACAAGAGATGAAAATTGAAAACCGGCAAACAGCTGGTTTTTTATTTTTTCTGTTTTTAAATGTAAAAATTTTAAAAGTCCTGTAAAATTAATTCCGGAAAACACACATGGAAATATCTTGACAAATAAATATTAAATCGTAAAAACTTCACATAAAGTCCGATTATTAAAAATTTGGAAACATATGGAGATTTATAAATGGATTATATGTTTTTCCGGGATAAAAAAGGTCATTTTTAGTTATATTTGATATGAGCGCAATATTAATAGTTGTGCTTGTATTTATATGAGTTTTAATTTTAGAGGCCCTTAAATTCAATTTAAGGGCCTCTTATAAGTTGACTTTGAAAACTGATTTATATTGTAAGTTGACATTTGAATTTTGATGATTTAAGGATGCGTTCAGAGACCAATAAAACCAGAGAACGACGGAACTTGGTCAACAAATAGTTATTTGTTGACTTTGGTGAGATCGCAGGTTATAATTTATCATAATGTTTTAGGGAGGGATCATCTTGGAATTGGAACTACAGATCAGGCAGCTTGAAGAGGAGCTGAATAAAAATCGCAGCAATATCGTAATCTATACCCTTTTAGAAGACAAAATAAACCAGCTCAAAGAAGAGCTGAAAAAAAGTAAAAGAATAAGAAAGAGAACTGCCAACAGAGATATTAAGTATCTTCGTCATGAGGAGTTTAAGCATCTCATAAAAACTATAGAGGACAACGGAGATTATTTTTGGATGAGAGATAAACTTCTTTTTATGGTAGCCTTCGAATGCGGACTTCGTGCCTCTGAAGTAGGTAGTATTAAAAAAGAAGATTTCTTTGCTGACAAAAGAGAGATGTTCTACAGACGGCTAAAGGGAAGCCGGAATAACACAGTTAAACTTACGCAAGATACCTCTATACTCCTGGAAAATTTCATGGAGAGACACCCAAACGACTCTCCCTATATATTTCTCAGCAGAAAAAAATCTCCGATAACTAAATTTACTCTCAATAAAATATGTAAAAAATATTTCAGGTCTGCTTCCCTTCCAATGGAAAAAGCCCATTTTCACACTATAAAACATACCTCAGGAGTTCATATGGCAGAAGAAGGTCTGGATATCAAAGAGGTTCAGTATATATTAGGTCACAGAAATGTGGACAATACCATGATCTATTTTGACTTTACAACGAAGCAGCAGGAGACTCTTTACAGCAAACTGGGAAGGTGATTTTCTGTATTTTTGTATATAGGACTTTATTTATGATTGTTTAAGTGTATAAGAAAAAAGTCCCCTTTTGGGGACTTAAATTTCTCCGTCCATAATTTTTTTATAATATTTCCAAATCATCTCTGTAGAGTTGAAGCTGGCGACTTTTCCAAGAATAGGTGGCCAGCTTGTTTTTGGATGGGGGATTGTGTGCCCTCCCTCCTTGACCTCTATAAGAATATTCTTTTTATCTCTATAAAGTATATACTCTCCAAAATCTTTTCCGACTGGCATTTTTGAAATCCCGGCTATTTTCAGAAATGTATCATAACAGGAATATACGACGCCGTTGCTTTTTCCCCCTGAA
>NZ_JBFHGC010000607.1:0-1603 GCF_041583315.1 Ilyobacter sp.
CTGTCATATTTCTTTGTCATATCTCTTTTGCAGTCTCTTATTTTAAAAATTTTAATCAGAGTTTTTTTTAGATTTCTGCATCCTGAAGGATAAGGTCCAAAATAATATCCACTCTCTGTATCCAGTGATTTAGTGGTCCTTATTATTGTTATTTTGGGATAATCTTCCTTTGTAAACTTAATATAGGGGTAAGTCTTCTCATCCTTAAGGCTTATATTATATTTGGGAGAATATTTTTTTATGAGATTATTTTCAAGAACCAGGGCATCCAGCTCGCTGTTGCATATTATGAAATCCAGACTTTCTATGTTTTTGACAAGTTCCCTTGTCTTTTCATCTGGATGTTCCCTGTTAAAATATGAGGATACTCTTTTTTTGAGATTCTTGGCCTTTCCTACATATATTACCTTTTCTCCCTTTTTCATGAGGTACACACCTGGATTTTCAGGAATGTCTATTTTTTTTATATCCATATATCAGAGCCAGTGCCCCCTCTCTTCCTCTCTGTGACTTGTCACCACCCGGATATCGCTTCTCCCGGAAAAATATTCCTTCAGAAGATTTATATAGGTCACTGACCTGTGCCTTCCTCCGCTACATCCCACTCCTACGGAAAGATGACTTTTCCCTTCGGTTATAAATTTTGGAATAAGAAATTCCAGCATATCCACAAGTCTTTTGAAAAATTCCTTAGATTCCTCAAATTCCATTACATATTCTGCTACCTCTTTATCATTTCCTGTCTTGTCTCTCAGTTCCTCTATATAATAGGGATTCTTTAGAAATCTTACGTCAAACATGAGGTCCAAATCTATAGGAGTCCCATATTTGAATCCGAAAGACTGAAAATGAACCGTTATCTCCTCGTCTTTTCTGTCAAAAAGAAGCTTTTTCAGCTTCAGACCTATATCCTTTGGCTTCAGCGAACTTGTGTCTAATATCAGAGAAGCCCTCTTCCTTATATCGCTCATTAGATTTCTTTCTTTGATTATACTGTCTAAAATAGTTTTAGCTTCTATAGGATGCTTTCTCCTGGTGAGATTATACCTGTTTAGTATTACCTCTACCTTTGATTCTAAAAATATCAGCCTGTAATTTATCCCGGTGGCTTCTGCCTCATCTAATAGAGAGCTAAATTCATCTACATTTTCAAAGGATCTGGCATCTATCCCCATGCATAGTTTCTTTTTATCCATATCACCGTTTTTTATGGCTTTCAGAAGGACACTTCCCATACTGCAAGGTACATTGTCTATTGTAAAATATCCCATATCCTCAAATGAATTGATCGCCGATGTTTTACCTGCTCCGCTGAGCCCGCTTATTATTATCAACTGAATATTTTTCATTAACAATCACCCCTTTATATCTACTTAGATTTTAACAGATAGATGACTCTACTTCAAATAAAATATAAACTTAGTCTAATTGTCACTTTAAATTTCATATGAATTATTGAATTTACACAGAAGTCTGTTACTTTTCCTTGATGAAAAGTAACCAAAAATCAAGGCCTGTGAAAAATAAGCTAAATGCCTTCGGAAATCTAAGAAAAAATCGAAACTCGCTTCGCTCAAACATCGATTTTTTCTAAAGATTTCTC
>NZ_JBFHGC010000608.1:0-1598 GCF_041583315.1 Ilyobacter sp.
AGGTTTTTGAGCTCCTTCATCAGAGAAAAATATCTGTTTTCAAAATCCTTTTTGAGATTTTTACTTTCTTCTACTTTTTTATTTTTTTCAAGTTCTAACTCTTGAATTTCAACCTGGTATAAATTACTCGTATCATCATACTCAAAAAGAGTCTTAGTAAATCCCAGAGATACAAGCCACCCATCGCTGGCTGTGTCAAAAAAAGTTCCTGCAGTTATACTAGGCCATTTGCTGTCATATTTTGAATATCTGTAATTCTCTTTGGATTTTTCAAATAACAGCTGGGCATTTTCCACTTCTCTCTCCCCTATACTGCGAAAACTTTCCTTTCCTAATTCTTCAACTTCAGAAAGGTTCTCTATCTCACTTCCAAGGGTATCTATTTTGTACAGATCATAAAAATCCACTTTAAGTTTAGCTATATCATCTTTCAGTTGTTTTATGTCAGAGCCGGAATTTTCCACAAGCATCTCAGAATATCTGTAATCAAATTCAGTACCTGTACCTATTTCCACATCTTTTTTCAGTTTTTCCATATCCTTCAATAGCTTAGGGTGAAGTTTTTCCTTTAGTTCCAGCTCCAGTTTTGTGTCCATATATTTTTGATACAGGGTAATAAGTCCCAGAATCTCTTCCTGCACTTTTTCTTCTTCCAGGTTCAGACGGTATTTTTTGTCATAGGAGAAAATATTGGAACTGTATTTTCTTTCACTGAAAAAGAGATCCTTCAGATCTTTTTCCACTCCTATAAGCTCCTCTTCTGTTTCTCCGGTTTGGTGATTATACTCAGCATAATATTTAAAAAAATCATATTTTGCAGAAAGTGTGCTGTCAAAATCCTTACTACCGGAGTAATCTGAATAATCTGACTGTGCTTCTAAATCTATCCCGTCTCTGTTGATACGGTTTATTTTTATCTCTTCAATATCCAGACGGTTTTTTTCAAACTTTTTGAATTCACTGGAATAACCCCTTCTCTCTACGTCTTTGATCATACCGTCTAGAGTCAGTCCATAAGAATGGAGTGTCAGTATCACAGAGAGAGAAAGTATTGTTAATTTTTTCAAAATAGTACCTCCTGTTGCTAGAATTTCAAAAGTAGAACAATGAGCCAGGTATTTCTCAATAAACAGCACTTCATATTATCCATACTCTAATATACAAATCGCTATTTGATTTTATATCTAATTTACTAAAAAGTAAAATTAATATTACAATTTTTTGAAAAAAAAAAGAGCCATAGGGCCCTTTAGATAGAATAGTATATAGATAGGTAGTTTAATACACTGCCTCCGATGACAAACAAATGCCATATTACATGGGTAAATTTGATTTTTTTAAGGAGATAAAATATTGCCCCTACAGAATAGGTTATACCACTTGCCAACAGAAGATTTAGTGCTTCTGAGTTCAGATTCGTCTTAAGATTTTTAAAAACAAATATTATCATCCATCCCATGAAAAGGTAGATAAGAGTGGAAACGAAAGTAAACCTTCCTGTAAATTTGATTTTGAAGATTATCCCCATGAGCGTGAGTACCCACTGTATACAGAGCAGTATAATTGCCACTTTTCCCTTTACTACAGTGAGCAGATAG
>NZ_JBFHGC010000609.1:0-1595 GCF_041583315.1 Ilyobacter sp.
TTCCCAAAAGATAAGCCGTTACTGCCATGTATATTGCTTTTGGAAAATATCCGCCCCTCTCTTTTAGAGCCTCTAGTCTTCCGCTTTCTTTCTTGTATTTACTCTCTACGTCATTTTTGGTAGTTTTATATCTCACATAGAGCATATAAGGGGCTACCCCGCCCATGGAGATTTTAAGGGACAACATCATTGCAGGATAAGTAAATGCCAGGAATGCTCCCAAAGCCAGCAGACATACCCCCTCTACAAACATCCGCCTGTAAATAAAGTACCATCCCCCTCCTACAAATGCCCACAATGACCAGCTCCACGCAAATTTTCCATTTTTGGCATCATGTTTGGCAAAGGATTCTTTGTACCACTCAAATCCCTTTTCTTTTCCCAAGTAGCTCAGTAGAGCCTTGTCTTCATAATTCATTGATAAAATTCCTCCCTCTAGATTAAGCCGATCTAATTCAGTCTTTAAAATTTTATTTTTACTGAAGGTAGTCAGCAGAAGTTATATAATCTATAATTATAATATAGCAAATATACTTTTTTCATACAATAAGTTTTATTTCAACCATGAAAAATTCATGTATGTTTTTTACAATGGATGGTAAAATACTTTATAAATCTTACAGGAGGAAATTAAATTGGATATTTCAAAGGATCTTAACCCTGAAAAAGTTTTTTATTATTTTGAAAAGATCAGCTCTATCCCAAGAGGATCTAAAAAGGAAAAAAAAATAAGTGATTATCTCGTTGAGTTTGCAAGGTATAGAGGTCTAGAAGTAATACAGGACAGTACACTGAATGTAATAATAAAAAAAATGGCGACTCCAGGATATGAGGATGTTCCCGGGATAATTCTCCAGGGGCACATGGATATGGTATGGGAAAAAAATCAAGATACCGAATTTGACTTTGAATCCCAGGGAATAAAATTAACAACTGACGGTGACTGGATCTCTGCTGCAGGGACAACCCTAGGTGCTGATAATGGCATTGCAGTTGCATTTTTCCTGGCACTTTTAGACTCTGAGGATATTCCACACCCCTCCTTGGAAATACTCATCACTTCTGACGAAGAGACAGGTATGACCGGAGCAAAAGCTTTAGACGGATCATATTTAAAAGGAAAATATCTTATAAACATAGATACCGAAGAAGAGGGTGCTCTCTATGTGAGCTGTGCAGGGGGTCTGCGTTTCACCCTAGCTCTTCCTTTCAACGTTACTAACACCCAAGGAGACAACTTATTTAGAATAAGAGTAACAGGGCTTCAGGGCGGGCACTCAGGAGTCGATATAGGCCTTCAGAGAGGAAACGCCATAAAAATATTGGGAATAGTTTTAAAAAAAATATCTTATGAAACTAATATGTCTTTAGTAAACCTAATGGGTGGATCAAAAACAAATGCTATCCCTAGAGAATCAGAAGCTATTATTCTCGTAAAATCCCCAGATGAAAAATCACTTCAAAAAATTATAGAAATAATCAATACTGAATTAAAAGAAATGTTAAATCTGTCTGATCCAAACATAAAAATAAGTATAGAAAAAATAACAGACACAACTTATGATAAGTGTCTGGACAAAATTTCTACCCAAAAA
>NZ_JBFHGC010000610.1:0-1593 GCF_041583315.1 Ilyobacter sp.
GCTTATTCTGCCATTTTTCCCGAAAATTCTAAAGAGTTTTTCAAATCTTTTTGTATCTTTGAGAGGTATTATCCACTGATTATTTTCTATATCTCCCACTATCTCTCCGTCGATATCTCCGAGAAATGCCTCTATACTTCCTCCCGAAAAACTCTCCCAAAGATCAAAGAGAACCCTCTGCTCCTTAGGTATACTGGCAGTAAATATTTTAGCAGCTTTCCCGAAATCTCCAGAGGAGATGTAGACTCTGTTCTCTCCCAGATATTTCTCCATTTTTCTCTCTTGAGGCTGATTCTTAAAGAGGTCTATTACGCCTCCTTCTCCCACAATCTTATTATCCGCATAAACTTTTCCGGATTCATAATTCCCTGTGAGAACAGATCCCTTTACACCCCATAGTTCACCCTTTGTTCCAGAGGCATCCAGGAGTATTTTCCCGAATATATTGGATTTCCCTCTCTTTTTCAGAGCCAAAATATTCTCATTGGTTTCCCCAATACCTGACAGCACTCCTTCCAAATCCTCTTTAGAATCAGATATAAGAAAGTAACCTCTGTAGCCCTTCAAAAAAACTTCTTTTCCTGAAGAATATTTATCTCTGTATTTTTCCTTCAGAAGGTAATAATCTCCGGATTTATCAAAATATTTCCCAAGACGGGATTTAAACAGAGGGTACATTAGGCCTGGGTCTAAGACTCCCACCTTGTGTTCGTCCAGAAGCTCTATACTTCCAAAATAAAGAATGTATATGTTTTTTATATACTTCTTTTCTTTTTTCAGTTCTTCTATTTGATCCTCTTTCCCTATTTTCACCAGGAGCTCCTGGAGAGGTTTTATTTTTTTTCTGTTAAAATTTTCATTTACATAGACTGCCCTGGTATCTTTTACAAGGAATTTTTTTCCAGGTATATGATAGATATACTTGTATCCTGCCAGTAGTACCAAAACAAAGGCCAGCATAGATAAAAGCAGTATTTTCACTCTTTTCAAACTATCACTCTCCTATCTGTATTTTTCTTCCTTTATTCTCTCGAGCTCTCTTATGGTAAGGTCGAGATTTTCAGTTTTGAGTATAGGGGCTGCAAATCTTGCTTTTCTGATCTCTCTCTCTGAAAGTTCTGCCATGAGAAGATTTTCTTCCATATAAGGAGCTTCTGCCGTTATTTTTCCAGATGGTGATACCACTTGAGATCCCCCACCGAAAGTAACACCGTCTTCACACCCTACCCTGTTTGCCATTATAAAATAAGTTCCGGTCATGGAAGCTGTCAGATAACCTATTGCTTCCCACTCTTTTGAGATATAACGTCCCTCATCTTCAAATCCTCTTGCAGGGTTGTTCATGAGACAGAATATATAATCTGCTCCGTCCTGACTTAGAATATATGACGATGACTGATGCCATGCATCTTCACAGATAAGGACTCCCAGTCTTCCGAATTTTGTGTCAAAAGCTCTGAACCTGTCCCCGTTTTTAAAATATCTGGCTTCGAAAAACATACCGTAATTTGGCAGGTATACCTTTCTGTGGGTATGTTTTATCTCCCCGTCTTCCAGATAAAAAGCTGAGTTATATATATAATTGTCTTTTCC
>NZ_JBFHGC010000611.1:0-1593 GCF_041583315.1 Ilyobacter sp.
GTTTTTACACCCTCTTTTATCATTTTACCCTTAGCATATGAAGCTATCAGAGTATCAGATGTTTCTAAAACCTCTATCAAATTATCCATTAGGTTATCTGGTAGCGGGTCATCTATCCCCTCTTCTGGATAATCTAATACTACATTGACATGGGCTGCTACATCAAGGATCATTTTTTTCAGTATACCTATCTGAGTTTTTAAGTCACCTCTCAGCTGATTTAGAGAAAGAGAGATACTTTTATCTGTCTTTCCGTGAATTATATCCATTACAGCTTCAGCCTGAGTGAGATCTAATCTTCCGTTTAAGTAAGCTCTTCTTGTAAATTCACCCTGCTCTGCTATTCTGGCTACTTTTTTCAGAAGAAGTTCCAAAATTCTTTCTGTAATAAGATACCCGCCATGACAGTTGATCTCTACAATGTCTTCTGTAGTATAAGTCTTAGGACCTTTCAAAAAAGATACCATGACTTCGTCTAAAAGAATATCCCCATCATAGATATGACCATAATTTATAGTGTGACTTTTAAGAAATTCTGCATTTTTTCCTGATTTTGCTCTGAATACTTTTGACAATATCTTTACAGAATCGTCTCCGGACATTCTCACTATTCCTATCCCACCCTCGCCTCTAGGGGTAGAAATGGCAGCTATTGTATCAAACATACTATCCTTGCCTCTTCTTTTTTATAACAATATATCTCTTTGGATCTCTACCTTCACTGTAAGTGTCTAGATCCTCATATTTATTTACAATTTCATGAATTATTTTTCTTTCTCTTGGAGGCATCGGGTTTAACCTTATTGCTTTATCTGACTTTAAAGCTTTTTCAGACATTTTTCTCGCAAGATCTCTCAAAGTGTTGGCTCTCTTTTCTTTGAATCCCTCAACATCAACTTCAACCTTCATGTTTTTAACAAGGCTGTTTAATAGGTACTCAAAACTATTCAAAGTCTTTCCTTTTTTCCCTATAATAATACCGTTATCTTCACCGTATAAATTAAGAAGTACAAAATGATCACTTGATTTTAATATTTCCATCTGAAGATTTAGACCCATATAATCCAATATTTCCTGGGCTTTTTTTGTTACTTCTGATTCTGCTTCTTTTTCTTTTTTTATCTCTATTTCAAAGAGTCCTTCTTTTTTAAAGAATCCAAGAAAGGATTTAGATTTTATTTTTTCTTCAACTTTTACAACCTGCTCAATTTTAGCTTCGCAGATTTTCAGTGCTCTCTGAATAGCTTCTTCCTTTGTCATTGCTTTTATCTCAACAACGCTACTCATTATGCTTCATCTCCTCTTTTCATTACATAATATTGCTGAAGTATACCAGCAGCACTAGAGGTTAACCAATAAATTTGAAGACCTGCAGGCATTTTATAAGATATAAAAACCATCATAATAGGGAACATGTACATCATGCTCTTCATATGAGGATTAGAATCTGATCCCATAATTTTTTGCTGTGCAAATGCAACTAATCCATTTAATACAGGTAATATGTAAAGTGGATCTGGTTTTATCAGAGTGAGCCATAAAAAAGTCGACTCTATCGGTACAATTCCACCATCAACAGGTGCTTTTCTTAGA
>NZ_JBFHGC010000612.1:0-1591 GCF_041583315.1 Ilyobacter sp.
GTACATATAACCCAGATGAAAAAAGAGTGAGAAAACTCCTTCTCCATAAGAAAGAGATAAAAAAGCTCCATGAAAAGGTAACCCAGAAGGGTTGTACCATTGTACCTATATCTGTATATACAAAAAAAGGATTTGTGAAGGTAGAGATTGCCCTAGCCAGAGGTAAGAAAAACTACGATAAAAGAGAAAGTTTGGCAAAGCGGGACCAGCAGAGACAAATGGACAGAGATTTAAAAGAAAAATACTAAGTTAAAACTTTATAAATAAAATGCCGGCTGAATTCAGCCGGCATTTTATTTATATTTTCATATCCCCAAATTTTATTCTTCCTTTTTTTCTCATTGTCTCACTTATGGTAAATGAGAGAATGGCAGGGAGTATAAAGTGAAGGATGGCTATCTTTACAAGAGCACTGCTTCCCATGGTTTCTAAGGTAGAAATCTGACCTACAAGTCCGGCAGTACCCATTCCACCACCGATTTTATTTCCTTCCATTTTGAAAACCACAGTGGCAACAGGACCCAAAATTGCAGAAGATACAACGGCAGGAAGGGCTATCCACGGATTTTTTATTATATTTGATATCTGGAGCATGGATGTACCCAGCCCCTGAGAAACCAGCCCGCTAATCTTATTTTCCCTAAAACTGGAAACAGCAAATCCGATCATATGACACGAACATCCTACTATGGATGCTCCTGCAGCAAGACCTGAAAGGCCTAGAGATATTGAGATAGCCGCACTTGAGATGGGAAGAGTAAGTATTATACCCATCACTACGGATATGAGTATCCCCATAGGTACGGGATGCAGAGTAGTAAGATAATTTATAAATCCACCAAGCATACCCATGAGACTGCTTATGGTAGGAGAGATAAATGATCCTGCCAGTCCTCCTGCTATTATAGTGGCTGCAGGAACAATAATTATGTTTAGCTTGGTCTTGTCCTCTACAAGTCTTGCTACTTCCACCCCTATAAGTGATGCCACCAAGGCTCCCACAGGCTCTCCGATGAAGATTCCACCGTCCTTGATGGTACCTGCTCCGATAGCTCCGCAGATAAGGGCTGAAAATATCCCCAGCGGACTCTTGGTACGAGAGTAAGCAACTCCTGCTCCAATGGCCGGCCCCATCATATACTGTGCAATCTGTCCGTAATGGCTTAGAAAATCCAGCCCGGAATATTTACCTATCTGCTTCAGTATAAGCCCGATAATAAGTGAGGCAAAAAGTCCTAGTGCCATTCCGTTTAATACCTTTGTAATATAACTACTTCCAGGTTTTCTGTTAGACATATTTTTTCTCCTTTAAATAAAATTGAATTACTATATAAATTTTTTATTTTTGTAGATGTACACATATAGAGTAATATATTTTTCAAATAAATACAAATAAAAATTCCAACAAAATAAGGGGTTATAGGTATTTGTACAGAAAATTCACAATCTTAAAAAAAAGATTTTCGAGGTTAAAATGCATAAAATGATGTTATGAAGTTGATTATGCATATGATTAAAGTGAAAAAAATAACTAAATATTTTTTGAGATTTTAGTGATTTTTTAGAGGAAGGGCACTTTATTTAAAGAAAA
>NZ_JBFHGC010000613.1:0-1582 GCF_041583315.1 Ilyobacter sp.
ACTACAGTGTCAGCAACTGCTAATATCTGATTGTGTGCAAAACCTCCGTCTATGGCTCCATTTTCTATTTCAACTGGTGCTGCACATTTTTTTGCATGTTCTATTATTTTGCTGAAGTCTTTTTTCCCTTCGGCATCTTTTAATATATGTTCGCATCCATGCATTCCAGCTGAATTTGTAGTGTAGATTCTGTCTAGATAATCTGCTGCAGATCCTCTAGGAGGAACTAAACAGTTACTTGTAAATAATACAGGTCCGTTAAATGAAATAAATTCCTTAGTCTGGTGCCACCATGAACCACCATAGTTACCAACCAGGTTATCATATTTCTTAAACGCAGGATAAGAGTTAGCCGGAAGCATCTCAGAGTGAGTATAAATATCTACTCCTGTTCCCTTTGTTTGCTCCAATAACTGCTCTAAATCTCTTAGGTCATGACCAGAGATGAGGATACCAGGATTGTTTCTAACTCCTATGTTAACCTTTGTAGCTTCAGGATGTCCGTAGGTACCAGTGTTGGCTCCATCAAGAAGTGCCATAGCAGTTACTCCGTGTTTTCCAACTTCCATTGTAAGAGCCACTAATCCGTCAAGTCCTAGACTTTCATCGTCAAGGTCTGCCAATGCTCTTGCCATGAATTTATAAACTTCCATATCCTCTTTACCAAGGTTAGATGCATGCTCAACATATGCACTCATTCCCTTTAATCCGTATGTAACAAGTTCTCTAAGAGATCTTATATCTTCATTTTCAGTTCTTAGTACTCCAACATTTTCAGCAAATTCAAGCATATTTTCTTTACCAGTGAATTTTAAATTCTGAAGATATTTTGCAGGTACTTCAA
Source organism: Ilyobacter sp. (assembly GCF_041583315.1). Lineage (NCBI taxonomy): Bacteria > Fusobacteriati > Fusobacteriota > Fusobacteriia > Fusobacteriales > Fusobacteriaceae > Ilyobacter > Ilyobacter sp. Next base: position 845 of record NZ_JBFHGC010000613.1, read on the forward strand.
TTCCAAGTTCTTTAGCTTTTTCTTCAAGGGTTTCTCTACAGCTCTGCCCTTTTTCAATCTCTTTGATAATTGCATCATCATCAAAATTAGCATTAGTAATAGTCATAAACAGAGAATTTACAACCCACATATATGCTTCCTTAGGTACATCATATTTTCCATCCAATAATGAGCAGTACGACGCTACACTTTTTGCAGTATAGATTAAAAGATCCTGAAGCTTAGCTGTTTCCGGAGTTTTTCCACAGACTCCTCTTATTGTACACCCTTTGTTCATAGCTGTTTCCTGACACTGATAACAAAACATTGACATTTATTTTCCTCCTATAGATTTAAAATAGCAATAAGAATTATTCAACTGGAGCGATACACTCTACTGGACACACCCCTGCACAAGCACCGCAGTCAATACAAGTAGATTCATCGATCTTTCTTTTCCCATCTGCGACCTCAGAAATACATTCAACGGGACATACTGGTTGACATGCACCACAAGCGATACAGTCAACTTCATTTATTCTATAAGCCATATTTCCCTCCTTATTTACGTTTATAACCACCAATAATATTACTCTAACAGTCTATTTTTTCAAAATTAATATTTTGTGAAATATACCTAAATACATGATTAAATAACACTGAAATCATCTTTAGATGCCCCACAGAGAGGACATACCCAATTGTCAGGAAGGTCTTTAAACTCAGTTCCAACAGGGATATCGCTGTCAGGGTCTCCTA
>NZ_JBFHGC010000614.1:0-1578 GCF_041583315.1 Ilyobacter sp.
TTAAAGTCATTTAAATCAACAGTTAGGTATTTAAAGGTTTAGATTTCTTTAGTAAGTAATAAATAAACAAAGTGATGTTTCACTGCAAGAGGGCTTGGTTTTCAAGCCCTCTTTTTATTGTTTCTTAGTCTAACTTAATTCTTTAAATGCAATACTATCACTTGTATATTTTTTCAATATAAATTTCCATCAAAAATAACTCTAGATTAAATATGCCAGATAAAATATATAAATAACTATAAAAGAAAAACCTTCCCATCTCTCAATTTTTCTTCCCTTCCCTGAAAATATAAATAAAAACAGAAGCAGACTTAAAAATATATTTAAAGCTATGTCCACGTTTACCCCATCTAACAGAGGTATTGGATGGATGAAAGAAGACACCCCAAGAACTAAAAATATATTAAAAATATTTGATCCAACGACATTTCCGATGGCTATGTCCACATTATTCTTTAAGGTCGCTGAGACGGAAGTCGCCAGTTCTGGCAGAGAAGTCCCTATGGATACTATTGTCAGTCCTATTACTCTTTCTGATATTCCCATATCCTTTGCAAAATTAACTGCAAACATTACGATTACCTTCCCGCCTATAACCAGCATAATTAAACCTAATAAAGTTAGTATGCTCGATTTTAAAAGTGTAAACTCTTTTACTGTTACCTCTTCTTCGGATTTTCCTGATTTTATCATTGAGAGTGTATAGGACATGAAAACCATAAAAAATGATATCAATACCATTCCGTCTATTCTCGATATTTCTGAAATTTTGTTTTTATCTATTGCTGTATCATTAATCATTATTATTACCAAAACAGCTGCCAGTAGAGCCAGCGGTATTTCTTTCCATGTTGTATTTGTCTTTACATTTATGTTTCTTAGAACCGCACTCACTCCAAGTATCACTGCAACATTAAATATGTTACTTCCTATAATATTTCCCATGGTTATATCACTGGTCTTTTGCAAAGAACTAAATACATTTACAATTAACTCAGGAGCTGATGTACCAAATGCTACTACTGTAAGTCCTATTACAATATTGGGTATATTAAACTTTTTTGCCAAAGATGAAGAACCGTCTACAAGGAAATTTGCCCCGTATATCAACGGAATGAAACCAACTAATAAAAAAATTAAATTTAACATTTTTTAACCCCCTATACAGCGATGTAATTTTTTTTTATGCCATCTATAAATTTATCTTCCTCTATACCCATTTCCCCCAAATTTTTATTCAGAGTCTTTATATTATCCACTCCCTTAAAAAAATATTTCAGCAAGCTCTAGATTCAAGTAATTATACATCAAATAAAAAAAAACACAAGAATTCTATATCTTGTATTTTAGTGCCTGTATTGTCAGATTTAATGCAACTTCAGATTTGAATGGGCTGCAAAGTAGGACAGTTTTCTTAAGGTCATATAAAATAACTAAAAATTAAAAAAGGTTCACTTAGATTTTATCTAAGTGAACATTTAAGGGGGTTTGATTCAGACCGGGGGGGTTCTGATTTATGAAAAATACTACTTTATATAAATCAGTATACTTTATTTATTCAGTAAAGAATAGGACAAA
>NZ_JBFHGC010000615.1:0-1576 GCF_041583315.1 Ilyobacter sp.
ACAATTTGAAGAACAAGAAGCAATTGAAGCGTTAAAAAAGCATGAAGAAAAATTAAAAAAAGCTGAGCGTGGAGAGACTGTAAAAAATCTTCAGGATTATAGAAAACTTAAACTAGAGGTTAATTTACAAGAATTTAATGTTTATATAAAAGAAGTCTAATTATTAACTCCACTTATTCAAGGTATAAAAACAGTTTATTTTTGGAAATATTACGGTTTTGACATCAAAGTATCTCAAGAATTTTTTTATTTGAAAATATTAATTCTTAATTCTATTTTTTCATGCTTAATTAAAATTAATCTCTTACACAAAAGTGATATATTTTTACTTTTATTGATAAAATCTTTCAAATAGATATCATAATTATTTTAATGGATTGAACCACTAAAATAATATTAGAGGAGTTGATGACAAGTGCATATTAAAAATGACACATCATCTTTTGAGAAAATGCCAACCGAATTGACCCCTATACTTCCTACGCTGGAATGGTTATGTACAGAATTAATGGAAGTTGAAGTAAATTCTAAGGCCGGTGCTTCAAAATCTGAAAGAAAATCTGATCGGAATGTCTATCGTTCAGGATATCGTTCTAGACAATTTAATACAAGAATTGGAATTGTGCATCTAATGGTTCCAAAATTGAGAAAAGGAGGATATGTTCCTTTCTTTGTCAATGATAAAAAAAAATCTGAGACCATTCTTCTTAATATTATTCAAGATGCATACACTGATGGGATATCTGTATGTAAAATTAATCAGGCCACTAAGATTCTGGGAATAGATTATATAACAGACGAACAGATATCTAATCTTACTTTTGGTTTAAAAAAACAAGTAAACGAATTCAAAAATAGGTCTTAGAAAATTAATTATTAAATGGCTAAAGGGTTTATCCGATTTACTCGGCAGTGTAAATATTTTTGTGTTTTTGAGTCCTTCCCTTGATCACTTAACGATACTGTTGTATCTACATAGTTAAGGGAGGGATTTTTTTATGTCTGTTTTACCTAAGGAACTTTTAAGAGATTTTGTTAGAGAAGGAAACTTTAAATCTATCAAGGACATCGAAGAAGCTTTAAAAGATATTTTTAAAGATACTATCCAGGAAGCTCTGGAAGCTGAAATTGAGGAAGAGCTTGGGTACTCCAAGTATGACTTAGCAAATAAATCAACAACCAACTCTAGAAATGGTAAGTACAAGAAAACTGTTAAATCAAGCGCTGGAAATATTGACCTCCTCGTTCCAAGAGATAGAGAAGGTGCATATCAGCCTAAGATTGTTGAGAAACATCAAAGAGATATTTCAAAATTGGAAGATAATATCTTATCACTCTATGGAAAAGGAATGAGTACTAGAGATATCAGCTCTCATGTTCAGGATATCTATGGATTTGAAGTTTCTGCAGAAAGTGTTAGTAGAATAACTGATAAACTAATTCCTCTTATTCAGGAATGGGAGAGCAGAGCTCTTGATCCTGTATATCCATTCATTTTCCTTGTTGCAGTCCACTATTCAGTCAAAGAGGATAATAGGATTGTTAAAAAGGCTGCCTATGTTGTCTTAGGAGTCAC
>NZ_JBFHGC010000616.1:0-1573 GCF_041583315.1 Ilyobacter sp.
AGAAATAAAAAGGTAGTCTATATATCCTCTTCAAATAAAAATATAGAGGACTATTACTTTACTCTTTCTGATTATCAGAAGGGAATGGTTTACAGGATAGAAAATTTTAATTATACTGATGAGGAATTTCAGACAATAAACTACGGACTTTTAAAAGTTTTGGAAAGCAGGGAAAACTGGATAGTACTTGTTTCTCTTGAGGGTATTTTAAAAGATTATTTTACAAGCGGAGAGCAGATACAACTTTGTGCAGGAGAAGAGTATGATTTAAAAGGTATAGAGGAAAGACTCATAAAAAATGGTTTTAAAAAAAATTATCTGGTGGAAAAAAGATGGGAGTACAGCTGGCGTGGGGATATATTAGATATATATCCTCCAAATGGTGAAAATCCTGTGAGGATAGAGTTTTTCGGCGATGAAATAGAGAGAATTAGTTATTTTAGTATTGACAGCCAGAAATCTCTTGAAAATTTAGATGAAATAAATGTGTACATAAACAATAATAAAGAAGGAAAAAAGACATTACTGGGTCTGCTGGAAAAAATGGTATCTGATGATATGGAAATATATCTGGAAAATCAGGAACTTATGAATTACAAGCTAGAAGAATTTATACTGAGAAACCGTGAAAATGAGAACGATCTCAGAAAAAAATATGCAGATATTTTAGAAAAAACAATTCCTGCAGAGATAGTAAGATTTCAAAATGAAGACAATGAAAATTATCAGGACTATACCAATGTAAAAAAAATAGCTTCTGAAAAAAAAGTTATAATTCTAACTGAAGAGGAGAAGAGGTATAGAGAGATATTTCTTGGAACTCCTTTGGAAATAGTAAAAGAGCAGCATTATGAAGGGTTTTCAAATGGAGACACCCTTGTGCTCACCGACAGGGAACTAAAGGGAATAAGAGTAAGAAGAACAGATATAGCAAAAGAAAGTGTGAGATACACAAACATAAACCAGATTAGACCCGGAGATTACATAATACATGACATATACGGAGTGGGAATATATTTAGGAATAGAAAAAATAGATGAAAATGACTACCTTGCCATAAAATATGCCGGGGAAGATAAACTCTATGTTCCAGTAACCGGACTCAATAGAATAGAAAAATATATTTGTGAAAAAGGATCCACTCCAGAGATATACAATCTTGGTAGGAGAGGATTCAGAAAAAGGAGAGAAAAACTCCAAAAGGATATAATGGAATTTGCAAAGGAACTTATACAAATCCAGGCAAAAAGACAGAGTAAAAACGGATTTGCATTTTCCAAAGATACAGTCTGGCAAGAAGAGTTTGAGGAAGGATTCCCGTATAATGAGACCAAGGATCAGATGAGATCAATAGAAGAAGTAAAACAGGATATGGAATCCCATACTGTTATGGACAGAATTGTTTGTGGTGATGTAGGGTATGGAAAAACCGAGGTTGCTATGAGAGCAGCCTTTAAGGCACTCATGGATGGAAAACAGGTGGCAGTAATGGCCCCGACAACGGTACTTGCCAGTCAGCATTATGAAAGATTTTTAGAGAGATTTAAAAATTATCCACTGGAGATATCACTCC
>NZ_JBFHGC010000617.1:0-1569 GCF_041583315.1 Ilyobacter sp.
CAGCTTTGTCTTTCACACGGATTTTAGGCATTTGATTCGTTATTTTTCTTTTTTCGGTCTTTTTCAAGTTTTTTGAAAAATATAAAATCCAGGTTTAAATACCTCTAAAATAAAAATTTATTCTAAAGTATCTATATACGTCAAAATTTTTTTTCCTTTTTAATAAGGTCCATTCTGTCAACTTCAGCTCTTTTACATTTTTGAATTTCAAGAAAATTTCTGCCTAAAAAAAATGGACGGTTAGCACCATCCCATATTTTTTTCTATGACTTTCAGTACATCCTCTGCTTTCAGAAGTTTCATGCAGTTGAAGTGTTCTTTCGGACATACCTCATCTCCGTGTAGGCTGCACGGAGAGCACGGTTCACCCCTATATATCAAGACTCCATACTGATCATATTCAAACATCTTCGGATCTGTAGGTCCGAAGATCACAAAGGCTTTTTTCTTTACTCCCCTTGAGATATGAAAAGGTCCTGAATCATTGGTTACCAGAAAATTAGCTTCTGAAAGCAGAGCCCCGCTTTCTTTGAGAGACAGCTTTCCCGCCAGATTTACACAGCTTCCCTGGCTTATGCTGTTTATACTTTCACATATTTCGTGATCTCCGGCGCCCCCTATAAGGGCTATTTTTTTACCATACTTTTCTCTCAGAAGTTTTGCCAGATTACCAAATCCCTCTACAGTCCATTTTTTTGTATTTTTAGATGCTCCCGGTGCAAATACCGCAAAACCTCTATACTCTGATACAGAGTCCAGATCTTTTTTTGAAAAGGTAAAATTAAGGTCTTCCCCTTTATATTTTACCCCCAGTTCCTTCAGTGCTCCAAAGTAATTTTTCACAATAGTGTCATCAGCACTGTATTTTATTAATTTGGCTTTTACCAGGATTGTCTTCCAGAGAGCCCGTTTTTTGTATCTGAAAGTTTTGGCTCCTATAAAAACAGAGATGGCAACAGATCTGAGTTTCGAATGCAGATCAAAAACATAGTCGTAACCATTGCCCTTTATACCATCGGAAAACTTTTTAATGCCCTTTATTCCACGGTACTCTTTTTTATTAAAAATTATAAGATTATCCACATATGGGCACCCCTCTATGGAATCTTTAAATTTATCCAGCACCAAAAAATCAACTACTGCATCTGGATATCTCTTTTTAAACTCCTTCAGTACAGGAGTGGTAAGTATTACATCCCCTATGGAACTGAGTCTTATCACCAATACCCTCAACTTTTTCTCCTCTTTTGCTTATTTTGATAGTCCTTTACCCTTTAATTTTTTCCTGGTTCTACCCCACCAGTGAAGGTAGATGTTCAGGAGCCTGGCTCCTGCGTAATATATATCATTTTTTTCATAAATATCGATATTTTCCGGACAACTTTCTTCGAGATATATAAACTCATATCTGCTCCCGAATTTTCCGTAAATATTTTTTTTTAGTTTACAGTCTATCAGATAAACCCCTTCGTCGGAAACCATAAAATTCACAAGCTGGGAGTCTCCGTGAAGATATCCTGCCTGGTGTATTTTATCCAGCTCTTCTCCTATCTCTTTCAGATTCTGAAA
>NZ_JBFHGC010000618.1:0-1566 GCF_041583315.1 Ilyobacter sp.
AATCGAAAAATATAATGAAATTGAGAAAGAAGAGTCAGAGGCAGAAGAGCTAGTATAAAAAATAAGTCCAAAAGGACTTATTTTTTATTTAAAAAAACTGTGCAATAATTATATGAAACCATATAACAAAAAATTGTTGACACTAAAATGCAAATATGTTATTATTATCCCGTTGTTGGGCTGTCGCCAAGCGGTAAGGCAACGGACTTTGACTCCGTCATGCGCTGGTTCGAATCCAGCCAGCCCAGCCATTTTTATGAAAAACCAAACCTGCTTATAGCAGGTTTTTTTATTTTTATAGGTATACATAAATTTATGGATAAATAAAAGGAATTTAAAAAAAAATAAGTAAATTAATTCAGTGAACTTGCTTGAAAAGAAGAACAGAATATTATTGTAAATATTTGATTTTTTTTTGATCAAATATTGTACGTTTAGTGCAATTGATACTATGGGTATCATATGATATACTGGGAAACAGAAAGAATGGTGAAATCTATATGAAAAAATTAGTATTTATTTTCTTGTTTGTTTTTTCAGTGAGCTTTTCAGAGGTTCCCTTTAAGGATATAACAGATGAGCACTGGGCTTATAAATCAGTGGAGAATTTGGTAAATAAAGGGATATTAAAAAAAGATTCTGACATTTTCCAAGGAAAAAATGAGATAACAAGATATGAGTTTGCTTACTACTTGTCTAAGACAATGAATCAGGTGGATTCAGAAAAGGCAAGCAGAAATGATTTGGCAATATTGGAAAATCTGGTTTATGAATTTGCCAAAGAATTAAATAAAACTGGATTTGATTCAGACCTCTACTTATCTAAGGTAAAAAGTCATGATGAAAAAATAGAAGAGCTTAGTGCTAAGCTAGAAGAAAACAGAAAAATAATAGATGAACTTCAGAAAAAAATAAAAGAACTGGAAAAAAAGATTAAATAAAAAATAAATTTTTAGGAGGAACTTTTATTATGAACAAACTTTCTTTTGATTATTCAAAAGCCCTTGGATTCTTCCATCAGCATGAAATTGATTTTATGGAGAAGCAGACAATGTCTGTTGTGAAGACCCTAGAAAAAAAAGATGGTCCTGGAAATGATTTTTTAGGATGGATGGATCTTCCTGTAAACTATGATAAGGCAGAATTTGAAAGAATAAAATCTGCAGCAAAGAAGATCAAAGATGATTCGGAAGTCCTTGTGGTAATAGGTATAGGAGGATCGTATCTAGGTGCAAAGGCTGCCATAGAATTCCTGTCACACTCTTTCTATAATAACCTTTCAAAAGAGGACAGAAAGACCCCTGAAATTTACTTTGCAGGAATAAACGTATCTGGTTCTTATATTAACCATTTGATGGAGCTTATAGGGGACAGAGATTTTTCTGTCAATGTAATCTCGAAATCTGGAACTACTACAGAACCTGCAGTTGCATTTAGAATTTTCAAGAAAAAACTGGAGAAAAAGTACGGTGTAGAAGGTGCAAAATCCAGAATATATGCTACAACAGACAAGGCCAGAGGAGCATTGAAACAGTTATCTACTCAGGAGGGCTATGAAACTTTTGT
>NZ_JBFHGC010000619.1:0-1565 GCF_041583315.1 Ilyobacter sp.
AAACTCTTCGGTATTGAAACCATGAGAACCAGGACCAGAAAAACCATGATAAAGGCCAAGGTTTCCGACGGAACAGGTTTTCTAGAAGTTGTGTGGTTTCAGATGCCCTACCTCAAAAAATCCCTAAAAATGGGTGATGAATATATCTTTATCGGAAATGTGAAAAAAGGCTACAATTTTCAGATGGTGAATCCAGAATACAGAAAATATGACGAAAACCAGGGGTTCAGCAAAGAAATTCTTCCCATATACAGTTCCAACAGGGATTTTAATCAGAGATCCCTTAGAAAAATAGTACAGACGGCTCTTGACTCTCACACCGGCCTGTTCGGAGAAAATATTCCAAAGGATATTATGGAGGAATATAATATAATAGACAGAAAAACTGCCCTGAGGGAGATACATTTTTCAAAAAATCTAAAGGGTATAGAGGAAGCCAAGAGACGTTTTGCAATAGAGGAGCTTTTGATTTTAGAAACCGGCATTTTGGAAAAAAGATTTGCAACGGATTTAATGAATAATGAAATGTATGTTTTAGAAGATAATAAAAACCTGGTGAAAAAGTTCCTGGGAAACCTGGGATACTCTCTCACACGGGCTCAGAAAAGAGTGGTAACAGAGATATACAAAGAACTCAATGACGGAAAGATCGTAAACAGACTCCTCCAGGGAGATGTGGGAAGCGGCAAAACCATTGTGGCGGTGATAATGCTCCTCTATATGATAGAAAACTCCTATCAGGGGGTCTTTATGGCGCCTACAGAGATCCTGGCCACTCAGCACTATCTTTCCATAGCAGATACCCTCCTTGAGCTGGGAATAAGGGTAGAGCTCCTCACAGGGAGTGTAAAAGGAAAGAAAAAAGAGTTGATCCTGGAAGAGATAAAAAACGGAAAGATCGACCTAGTTGTGGGAACACATTCCCTCATAGAAGACAATGTGGAATTTCACAAACTAGGGCTCATTGTCATAGACGAACAGCACAGGTTCGGAGTGGTCCAGAGAAAAAAACTGAGAGACAAGGGAGTCGTCGCAAATCTCATGGTAATGAGTGCGACCCCTATACCACGTTCACTGGCTCTCAGTATTTATGGAGATCTGGATGTGTCCATCATAGACGAGATGCCACCAGGAAGGACTCCTGTGAAAACCAAGTGGATAAACAACAGCTCTGATGCAGAAAAAGCCTACCGCTTCATCCACAAAAAGCTCCAGGAAGGGAGGCAGGCTTACTTCGTGGCTCCCCTTATAGAAGAGAGCGAGAAGCTCAGTTTCAAATCTGTCCAGGAGCTGTACCAGGAGGTTACCAGGAGGTTTCCCCAGTTTAGAGCCGGACTCCTTCACGGAAGGATGAAAAACAGTGAAAAAGATGAGGTTATGCATCTTTTTAAAAATCATAAACTTGACATTCTGGTGGCCACCACAGTTATAGAGGTGGGAATCAATGTCCCCAATGCCTCTATAATGGTTATAAACAATACTGAAAGATTCGGCCTGTCCGCCCTTCATCAGCTGAGGGGAAGAGTGGGAAGAGGCAGCCACCTTTCCTACTGCTTTCTCTTCTC
>NZ_JBFHGC010000620.1:0-1541 GCF_041583315.1 Ilyobacter sp.
CTGAAAAAGATCTGAGGAAATATTACCGGGAGCTTCTGGAAAAACAGATGGAGCTTTCCAGGGACTATCAGAGGAAAATACTTGGCCTGCAAACAAAAGTTGCATACCAGGGTGTAGAGGGAGCATTTCAGCACATAGCCCTTAAAGAGCTCTTTGAAAAGTGTGAGGAAAATTCTTATCTTACTTTTGAAGAAGTCTTCAGAGCAGTTGCCAGCAAGGAAGTGGATTTTGGTGTCCTCCCAATAGAAAACTCCAGCACAGGAGAGATAAGCGAGATATTTGATCTTCTAAGAAAATATAACTGCTATATAACAAAGGTTCATTCTCTAAAAATAGAGCAGCACCTTTTGGGAATAAAAGGGTCAAAAATTTCTGATATAAAAGAGGTTTACTCACATCCACAAGGTTTTCTTCAGTCGTCTAAATTCTTGTACGGACGAGGATGGAAGGAGATACCTTATCACAACACTGCAGTAAGTGCAAAGTACGTGAGTGATCAGAAAGACAAAACAAAGGGAACCATCGGCAGCTATGAGACTGCAAGTCTTTACAACCTTGATATACTGGCAGAGAGCATTAATACCAATGATCAGAATCAGACTAAATTTATTGTAATATCTTCAGAAAAACCAACAACAGGAGATACCAGTGCCTTGATACTGACAGTGCCACATGAATCCGGGTCTCTCATGAAAATCGTAGATGCCATAGGAAATCGTGGATACAACATGCTTAATATAAAGTCCAGACCTGTAAAAAATGTTCCTTGGGAATATTTCTTCTTTATTGAATTCCAAGGAGATATGGATAACTCAGAAGAGCTCATTGAAGAATTAAAAGAAAACAGCTTATCTTTCAAAATAGTCGGAAGATACGAAAAACTGGAGGGAATAAAATGAAAACCCTGCTGACAGAAAATTCTAAAGACAAGATGGTAGAAGATACTGTCTTTAAAGTAGTGGCAGAAGCCATGGATTCTATCAAGATAAACGGTGACAAAGTCGTAAATGCAACTCTTGGGTCTCTTTCAGACGAAGATGGAAACCTCGTGACAATGAAAAGTGTATGGGAAGAATATAAAAACATAGATGTGAAGGATCTGGCTTCTTATTCGGCATCATTCAGAGGGGAAGCTGACTATATAGATGCAATAGAAAAATGGGTGTTTCGAGGGGTAAAAAGAGATTTTTTAAGCGGTGTAGTGGCGACTCCCGGTGGGAGTGGTGCAGTAAGTACCACTTTTAAAAACTATCTGGGAAGAGGTGAGACTGTACTTTTACCAGAGATCGGATGGGGCCCATACTGGCTCATGGCCAAGGAATTTGGATTTGAAACACAAGAATACTCTCTGTTTGACGGGGAAGCCTTTGATATGGGTTCCTTCAAAAGCAGATGTGAATCCATAATGGAAAAACAGGGGAAAGTCCTGGCAGTAATAAATGATCCCTGCCACAATCCTACGGGATATTCCCTGTCCTCTGAAGAATGGAAAGGTGTAATTGATTTCCTGAATGAACTCAGTAAAGATGGTCCTGTAATTC
>NZ_JBFHGC010000621.1:0-1540 GCF_041583315.1 Ilyobacter sp.
AGAGGCTACAGGAAGTGCATCACGAAGTTCTTTGAGATTATGGTCTACATAAAAATCCTGCCACACATCCCCATTATATTTTACCTGAGCAGCTATGGCCTTGGCACAATCAATGACACTACCTCCCCCAGCAGCCAGGACAAGCCCTATATCATTTTTTTTACATATTTCGGCTCCTTTATAAACACTTTCTATTCTGGGATTTGGATCTACTCCTCCTAGTTCAAAACATTGGATTTTAGAATCACTAAGCTGTTTTTTTATAAGATCATAGAGTCCGGATTTTTTTATACTGCTCATTCCGTATACAAGAAGTACTTTAGACGTGTATTTACTTATTTCAGATCCTAATTTTTCTACTTTTCCTTTTCCAAAAAGTATCTTTGTTGGAATGTTATAATTAAAGTTTTTCATTTTATCACTCCTCTGTATTTTATTTTTTACATTTCAGTATACATTATTTTTTTATGTTTTTCATATTTTTTCAATAAAAAGAGAGTTTGATTTTATAAAACCTTTAGAGTATAATCAAAGAAAAAATCAGGAGGACCGCATGAAACTTTACAAATATTTTATACTGATACTTTTTATAGTTACAACCCTCACAGGATGCAGCAATAGGGAGAGAAGCAGATTACATTTTGATTCTAAACCCTATAATTTTATTACAGGAGAGGATTCTGATGAATATCTGGAACTTTTTCTTTTAAAAGTAGATGAATTGGACAATCGTTTTTATATACAGGTAAAATCCAAAGAAACTCTAAAAATTTCAAAAAAAATCAGGGGAAAATGGGAGATGAAAAACGGTATTCTCTTTATGTTTACAGAAGACAGCAACAAAATGATTAAAATCTCGGGATACAACAGCTATCCTCGGGTTATTTATTCAGATATTCCGGAATTATATAATTTTAACCTCAGTCTCTCTCCCAGTGTTTACAGATACAGCGGAGCTATTGAAAAAGACAGATCTGTGTACAGCATGGATCTGAAACTATTTGAGAAAGAAAAATCCATACCATTATATATCATCCCTCCTGAAAATCAGGAAAACAGCTTTTTTATAACCGTTATAGAGTCACAAAATGGAAAAGCAGTCTCCCATGAAGAGCTGACTGGAAAGTGGGTAATAAAGGAAAAAATACTTTATCTGAAATTGGATGATGATACAATGTATTTTAAAACCAGCAGAGACAGTATAGAGCTCGTAAATTATGAAAATAAATACGATCTGGATAAAATTATATTAAAGAAAGTAAAATAAAAAAGCTGCCAGTGGCAGCTTTTTTATTGCTATGATATGTTTAAACTATAATTTAATCCATTTTCTAACTTCTGAATCTACCTGCTCCCACTGGCATTTTTTAGGTATAAAAAACTCTTTAAAATCCAGTATCTTTGAATCTCCGAGTATATCTTTTAAATCATCAAATGTTTTTCCATTTGCACCTCTGTTGGTGCTAAATAATCTGATATTTTTATTTTTTAGATTATTGTTTTCAATGAATGAACGTATTGGCGGAGCAAATGTATACCA
>NZ_JBFHGC010000622.1:0-1538 GCF_041583315.1 Ilyobacter sp.
AAAAGTCATCTGATAAATTAAAATAAGCAGCTTACTATAGTTAGTATAATATGTAATTTTATTTTGAAAGAGACCTCCCATATGGAGGTCTTTATTTTTTTTAAAGAAAGTAAAGGTTTATGTGAGCTCATAGTCTGTTACTAGATTACATAAAAAATCTCACAAATTAAGTGATTTGTCTATATATATACATTGTGGTACACTTTATTAGAGTTTTTTTAACTAGAAACTGCTTGATAGATTGGATGGCAATGTGATGAAGGTAAAAATTGAATGCATACAAAACATCTGAGTAGTTAAGAAACTTTTATAAAGCGGTTACTTAAAATGGATATAAAATTAAAGGGGGGAAGCATGAATATTTATGCACTAAAAATAGGGGAAAATGTTGAGTTGGTAAATGATCCGTTGTTAAAAGAAGGAATAGCTAGATACGGTTGGTCATATGTGGAAAATGCAAATCTTAAAGTTATGGAAAAGTTATCATGGGATGAGATGACCCCTGAACAGAAAGATTGCTGGAAAGCTAACTTTCTACTGAAAATCAAGCCAGGAGATTATATTATATATATCAATACACCATCTTATGGTAAGTGTACTCTCGCTAAAGTAGAAGAACCTTATTTTTGGGCCTGGGATAAATATCAAGGAGATTTCAGCCACTGCCTCAAGGTCGATAGGGACAGCATAAAAACTTTTGACAGAAATGCTAAGGAGATAAACCCAAGTCTTTCCAGACGGTTTAAACTACAAGGCAAGTACTGGCAGATATATTTAAAAGAAGAGTTTTCAGAACTTTTAGAATTGCTTGATAGCGGAGAACTAAGTGGGGATTACGCCAATGCTGATACTAGATACAATAAAACACTCGAGATAATAGAGCCTGATCTGAAGTTAATCTGTAGCAAAATACAGAGTCATCACCCAGAGAAAACAATGGAAGAGTTGGTTCAGATAATTCTTGAAAGGATGCCTACTGTTTCCAATGTAGAAAGAAAATCAGGAGCTTCAGACAAAGGCGGGGATCTCATATGTGAGTTTGATACCGGTATGGACTTTCTTGGAATTCAGCGGGTGGAAAGATGTGCTATACAGGTTAAGTCTTACATAAATGAAATGGATTATGACAGGGCGATAAGGGATATAGAGAATGTGTTTAAAGCTGAAAAGGACATTACCTGTGGTCTCATCATCTCAACAGCTGAAAAAATCAGTGAGCGTTTCCAGGAAAAACTGGACAACCTTAAGAGTGAAACAGGTAAGGACGTTGGTCTAATATTCGGTAAGGATCTTGCCAGATGGTTTATAAAATACGGGATGTAAATATATTTAAAATATTTTAGCGGTAATATTAATATATAATCTGTTGCAAGATCACTTGGGTCTTCACAAAAAATAATTTTTCTGAATTTTTTTCATTTCATATTTAATTTAAACTTTAAGTCCATTTTAAGTCCAAAATAAAAAAGAGCAGAACTTAGGTTCTGCTCTAACTATTATTTTTAGTGGTGCCACCTGCCGGAGTCGAACCGGCGACC
>NZ_JBFHGC010000623.1:0-1529 GCF_041583315.1 Ilyobacter sp.
CCCAGTTACTGGAGACCTAATTTTCTATTTGATCTTGGGAATAAATTGGGCTTTGGACTGGAGGATTTTATTTTTGTAGTGGCTCTGGCTTCTTTTACTTCGACTGTTTATGCATTTGCATTCAGAAAAAAGTATGTAAAAAATCACAGTGAAAATCCAGCATTAATCTTGAAAAGAATCTTTTGCATTTCATTAATTATAATTATTCTGATTGTGCTAACTGTGTGGATTAATATCCCTGTTATATATACGTCTTCCTTTATAATGGTAGTTATACCAGGTATAATAATTTTTAAAAGAGCTGATTTTTTAGTCCCTGGAATTTTTGGGGGAGTTCTTTCAGCAGCGGTATATTTCATTTTATGTCTGATTTTCCACCTGATTTACCCTGGTGTTTTTATTAAAATATGGAATACCAGCTTATTTTTAAATAAATTTTTTATGGGAGTTCCCCTAGAGGAACTGATCTACGGTTTTGGTGCAGGTTTCAGTGCAACAATAATTTATCCATATCTATTCGACTATAAATTTAGGAGCTGATAAGCAATGACTAAAATAAGTTCTTGGATAAAGGCATCAAGACTTCCGTCGCAGAGTTATATATTTTTTCCTCTGCTCTTGGGACAGGGTTTTTATTACAACATAAACGGCTCTCTCAGTATCTCACTTTTTATATTTATACAGATGTTCGGGCTGTTTATACAGCTTTATATAGTATATGCAAATGATTATGCCGATTATGAGATAGATAAAACCAATGATACTTTCAACATCTTCTCAGGAGGATCGAGGGTGCTGGTAGAGAATCTCATAACTAAAAAAGAGATGAAAAACGGGATAATACTTATAATGTCATTAAACCTTATCCTAGGGGTAATTTTAACCCTCGGTTACGGAAGGACAATGAGCATTCCCATGATAGTAACATCCTTCCTTCTGCTGTGGGGATACAGCTATCCCCCTATACGACTGTCCTATAGAGGCGGAGGTGAGATCCTTCAGACGACAGGAGTAGCTATTATCCTTCCCCTGTTTGGATATTATATCCAGGGAGGAACTTTTCAGGGGTTCCCGTGGATATTTCTTCTGTTCTTTTTCCCTATACAGCTGGGATGTGCCATGTCCACAAGTCTTCCGGATTACCCCTCTGACAGAGATGGTAACAAAAGGACCTCTACGGTAATATTCGGATTTGAGAATACTAAAAAATACATTATAATCATAAACTTCATAAGTCTGTTTATTTTTATTTTGGTTGCATGGCTTAAATTAGAATCCTTAAAATCCTATACAGTACTCTTTATTCCGTTATTATCTAATTTATTTTTGATATATATAAATAAAAGATCAAAGATAGCCTCTCACTATCTGGATAAATTTGTCGCTGTCAACATCCTCATAGTCATAAGTCTCACTGCTGGAAATGCAGCTCTGTTGTTTTTTTAGAAAATGATCTCTGATATTTCACCAATAAGAAAAATCCTCCCATGAAGGAAGTATTTTTCTTATTTTGTTTATCTTTTTTTCCC
>NZ_JBFHGC010000624.1:0-1515 GCF_041583315.1 Ilyobacter sp.
AAAGAACTTTTTGTTTGGTATGTTAATTGTTTTATGTCTCTCTATACACAGAGTATACTCTTTTTTTTTTATTATGCAACAACTATTTATTTTTTATATAGAAACTATTGAGCCTTTCTATTCGGTATATCCAGAAGGCTCATACGATATTTTAGAGGTATAATTATCCTCTGAATCATTCTTTTGATAAATAACTAAAGTCATTTCAGATAATAATCATCTTTTCATTTTAATATTTTTTTAATCTAAAATATTTTTATCTGTGTTTTTCTTTCTTGTGAGATTTTTAGCATCTTATTTTTATTTGACATGTCTGAAAACCCATATTTTTATAATGTTATTTATTTGCTTTAAAGAGAATCTATTATCTTTAAAAAATAGAGGTCAAATTTATATTTTATTTTTGTTTCATAGTTCCCATTAGATTCATAAATTTTTACAGAGTCTAAATACTTATACTGCACCTCTTAAAAATCTCTCATTATAATAACGATATGATGAAACATCCCCTGGTTTAACAATTGATGGCTTTATAAAAATACTCCATTTTTCAATAATCTACGGATTGGTGTTTTCATATTATTATATTTAAAAGGATTTTTTTCAGTGACAACGAATTTTTATAATGAGGTGATTAATATGAAGAAAATTATTTCTATTCTTTTTTTTATGATTTCTATCTTTTCCTTTGCTACAGAAAGAGAAGCGTATTTTGCAGGAGGATGCTTTTGGTGTATGGAACCCCCCTTTGAAAAATTATCTGGAGTTATATCTGTAACCTCTGGATATTCAGGGGGACATGTGGAAAACCCATCATACAAAAGCGTATCATCAGGTAAAACAGGGCACCGGGAAACTGTCAAAATAGTCTATGATGATTCCGTTATAGATTATCCAGATCTTTTAGATGTATTTTGGAGACAGATAGACCCTACCGATTCTGAGGGACAGTTTGTAGACAGAGGCTTTGAATATTCCTCCGCCATCTTTTACATTGATGAAACACAAAAATCCCACGCACTTACATCAATTAAAAATCTAGAAAATTCAGGGAAATTTGAGAAAAAAATCGTAACCGAAGTCGTAAAATTTAAAAATTTTTATCCTGCTGAAGAGTATCACCAGGATTATTACAAAAAAAATAAAATCCGTTATAAATATTACAGGTATCATTCTGGCCGAGATCAATTTTTAAATTCGATATGGAAATAATTTTTGTTCTATATAAGTTCTATATGAACTCTTATTTTACAAAAAACTCCATTTAGTCTTCTATTTGCTTGACAATCAGTTCTATAAATGATAATATCCGTTATATATTCATCCTGTTTATAATATTTTTCTATAAAACTTAATTAATTTTTCATTAAAAGTTAATTTTTAGTGATGTTAAAACCAGAGCAATCTGATACAATATATAAAATTTTACTAGGGAGGGATTCATGAAAAAAGGAAAGTTAAACTTAGGGGTCGCAATTTTAATTGCCATGCTGCTCGGTATAGTCACTGGTGCAG
>NZ_JBFHGC010000625.1:0-1512 GCF_041583315.1 Ilyobacter sp.
ACCACGTCTAAAATCTGAGTTGGAGATTCGATAGCTCCAAAAGGACAAGCTACATGGCAGGCACCACAGGCAACACATTTTTCCATATCGATGTCTGCTGCACCCTTCTCATCTTTTGTTATGGCATCAAGTGTACATGCTCTTTCGCATGGTCTTTCTAATTTTACGATGGCATAGTAGTCGCATGATTTTGCACACAAACCGCATCCGATGCATTTCTCCGGAATTATTTTTGCTCTTCCCTCTTCAAAAACGATAGCATCTCTAGGACAGACATTTGTACAGTTATGGGCAATACAGTTTCTGCAAAGGTCTGTGGCGTAATATTTTCCAGATGGACAGACATCGCACGCTTCTTTTATTACTCTTACATATTTATTTCTTCCCCTCAACTCATCTTTTTTACGAAAAAATTTTGAGTCCAGATGATCCACAAGTTCGAAAAGCTCTAGATCTCTTGTTTTTTCATAATCAAAATCAAGATAAATTTTGATTCTCTGTTTTAAGATCTCCCTTTCTCTGTAGATGTTGTTTCTGTACACAGGGTTGTCTCCAGGGAGAATCTCTCTTACAAGTTTAGGAAACTTTTCTCTAAGAAAATCTTTTTCGTAGAGAGATACAATGGTCTTTAAAGTGTTTCTTCTAAGCTCCATTGCTTTGTTAAATACAAAGTTACGCATGACTAAATCACTCCTTTATGTTAAAAAAATAACTAACGTGGTGTAAAAGAGACCTACCTTTTTTTTGTGTAAAAAGGCAGGTACATAATAAGAAAACAGATAAAAGTTATAATTTCCAGGCATATAATATAATAGGGCCAGGGTCCCATGTAATCTAACGGGCTTCTGAAGGAAGGTTTATAGTTCACAAACATATAATTAGTTCCCAGGGCCAAGTTTATAAAAAAAATTATTATAAAGGCAAAATTTACGTATTTAAAGGCTTTAATAAGATTTTCAAAGTTTGGTTTAAAATTGAAAGCTTTTACGCAATACACAGCAGAAAAAATAAGATAAAAGTGTGTAGAGAAAAAACTAATATTTAAAAGGTGAGGAAAGGTGATCTTTACCTCGGGAGTGAGAAGGGCAAAGATCGTGCCTGCACTCCAAAAATATGTAAGGTTTAAAAAAAGTCTGTTTCCAGAGGTCATTGCAATAACTGCCATTATAAGAGTCAGGTTGCAGAGGTGCAGCGGAAGTAAAAATCTGATGGGTTCATCTAAAACTGTATATCTGTATGCCAACTCAAAGATTTTTAAAATTCCAATAATAGCAGCAGAGTTTCTGGCAAATCTTCTTTTGTCTTCAACGTTCAGAGAAAGAATAATAAAAAAAAGAGTAACAAGAAAGTAAGATGCCAGGTAAAAAAAATGTTCTCTGCTGAAGAGCTCAAACTTGTTCAAAAGACCACCTACCTGTGGAATCCAAGATCGGCGGGATTAATATCCCCGGAAATATATTCTATTTTTCCGCCCAAAGATTCATATTTTTTTCTTAGTTCTATCACAAGATC
>NZ_JBFHGC010000626.1:0-1511 GCF_041583315.1 Ilyobacter sp.
CCATATCCGCTCATCCATCCGGTATATGTCACTGTCCCGGAATAAGGAGCATATACAGGAGTATTCATGCTTGCCCTCAAGTCTACTCCGTCATGAGTTGTTTCTCGCCCTGTTATAGGATGAACCCTTGTTCCAAATTCACTTGTTATCTCTTTGCCTTTAATTGGCCATTTAAAAGATTTTAGTGTCGGAGAAATATCTGAGTCATTATCGTCTGACCTTGAATATTGAATCTCATTATCTGAAAAATCTGAATCTAGATATATCTTCTGACCTGCATATATTGTGTTATCCGGAAGATTATTGTACTCTCTCAGATATTCTACAGGTGTACTGTACCACACGGATAATCGATATAGTGTTTCCCCGGGTTTTACTATGTGATATCTTGGTTTGCTCTTGGTATTTTCGGAATCCCCCTTGAGCAGTAACTTGGTTCCTGTGGTTATACGAGGGGTATCTAGATTATTTAATGCCATTATTTCTGTAACACTTACTTTGTTTTTTACAGCAATAGAATAAAGTGTATCTCCATTTTTTACTGTATGATATTTACCGCTGCTGCATCCCATTATTACTACATAAAAAGCAGATATTAATAATTTTTTAGAAATATTCATCGACTATTCCCCCAATACTTTGTATGAATAATTTACCACAATTTATATTAAGTTTCAAATTAATTTATTGGAAAAATCAATTATGAGTAGTATAATTATTTTAAGTAATAATAAGTGGGGGGTTATATTCTATGGTTAATTTTGAAAAAGTCGATGAAATGATAAATATTATAGAAGACGGGGATTTAAAAGATGGAAAAAATTTCAACCAATTTGCAATTGAGTTTTATTTGGAATCAAAATCATTACCACTTTCCAAATATCTCAGAATGCAGAAAAAAACAAAAAAAATGCCAAAGATAATGAATACAAAAAAAGCCGGGGAAGTTCTTTATTTTACTGAAAAAGACGACGATGCAAAAAGGTTTTTGAAAAGAAAGGGTTACAGTGAGATTCCGCAATTGAACTATACCTGCATCATGCTTCTCAGAAAAGTTGATATTATTACCAACTGGACCAAGGTGCTTTCATATTTTGAAGGGAAAGGGACCATAGAAGAGATAAATAATTCTACTAGAACGGAACTGCTCCCTGAAGAAAAGAAAAAAATGGATGAATTTATCAAAGAAAAGTTAAAACTTTCAGAAAAAGAGTATGATTGGTTCTGTGTAAAACTTTCAAAAGTATTTGAAGACAGAGAAATAATGAAGGCCCTGAAAAAAGTAATCAGATAGTAAAAACCCACTGCTCATATAATTAGATGCAGTGGGTTTTTATCAGTCTATTCCTAAGATACTTTTCACCGCTATTCCAACTATGAAAGAAAGAGTGGCAATACCAAGACTCAGGAAAGTCATTTCAAAAAATCTTTTTTTGAAGGAGGCTCCTGTGGCCACAGCAACATAATAGTTGAATACAAAAATTATAAATATGGCGGTCATCAGAGTAAGG
>NZ_JBFHGC010000627.1:0-1511 GCF_041583315.1 Ilyobacter sp.
AATTTTTGCTGGATAAGGGTTATGAAGTTCACGGTATAATGAGAAGGTCATCATCATTTAATACAAAAAGAATAGAGCATTTATATTTAGAGGAAGCCATAGAAGACATGCGTAAAGACAGAAATATAGAACTTTATTATGGTGACATGACTGATTCTAGCAGCCTTATCAGAATTGTTCAGATGATAAAGCCTGATGAGATATACAACCTAGCAGCACAATCTCATGTAAAAGTCTCTTTTGAAGTCCCTGAGTACACTGCAGATGCAGATGCTGTGGGTACCTTGAGAGTACTAGAAGCTGTGAGACTTCTCGGCTTGACACATAAAACTAAAATATACCAGGCATCTACCTCTGAACTCTACGGGAAAGTCCAGGAGATACCACAAAAAGAGACCACTCCTTTTTATCCAAGGTCCCCCTATGCCGTAGCAAAACAATATGGATTCTGGATATCAAAAAATTACAGGGAATCCTACGGAATGTTTGTATCAAACGGTATATTATTCAATCATGAATCTGAAAGAAGAGGGGAAACTTTTGTAACAAGAAAAATAACTCTGGCTGCAGCCAGGATAGCAAAGGGATATCAGAAGAAACTGTATCTGGGAAATCTGAACTCCCTCAGAGACTGGGGATATGCAAAAGATTATGTCGAGTGCATGTGGATGATACTCCAGCATGATAAACCAGAAGATTTTGTGATTGCCACAGGGGAACAGCACTCTGTTAGAGAATTTGCCACACTTGCTTTTCGTGAAGCTGGGATAGAGCTCGATTGGCAGGGTGAAGGTATAGAGGAAAAGGGTATCTCAAAGTCTACTAAAGAGGTCCTTATAGAGGTAGATCCAAAATATTTTAGGCCTTCAGAAGTAGAGACTCTTCTGGGAGATCCGACAAAATCAAAAGAATTATTGGGATGGAACCCGAGAAAAACATCTTTTGAAGATCTTGTAAAAATAATGGTCATACATGACTTGGAATTTGTCGAAAGAGATCATCTAACCAGGATGAGTCATGAAGAATTAAGAAAAAAATATAAAATTTAAATACTTTAAAAAGATCGGAGGATATTTATGAAATTAAATTCAAAAATATATGTTGCAGGGCATGGCGGGATGGTAGGATCTGCACTTATTGAAAGACTGAATAAACTAAATTATGATAATATAATCGTCAGAGATTTTGATTCTTTGGATCTCAGAAGACAGGATGTTGTTGAAAAGTTTTTTGAACAGGAAAAACCTGAGTATGTATTTTTGGCTGCTGCTAAAGTAGGCGGAATATATGCCAATGACACCTATCCCGCTGAGTTCATATATGACAATCTAATGATAGAAGCCAACATAATAAATTCAGCCCATAAATTTGGTGTCAAGAAACTTTTATTTCTGGGAAGCTCATGTATCTATCCAAAATTTGCTCCTCAACCTATAAAAGAGGAGTCCCTTCTTACAGGTGAACTAGAAGCTACAAATGAAGCATATGCAATAGCAAAAATAGCAGGTATC
>NZ_JBFHGC010000628.1:0-1500 GCF_041583315.1 Ilyobacter sp.
CATAGCAAAGATGTCTTCTATGCTCACAGGTGGGAAGATACTGATGCAGTCATACGGAGACCTCAAGGCAGGGAGAAGATCCACAGAGGAGAGGCTTTCCAGACTGAATATAGTCCCGACAACAGATGACTATGTAGCTGGGGATATAGCTCTGGCCTGTCCTAAGAGGATACTGGATAATATAATAGAGTTTATAGAGGTACATGATAAAATAACCCCTGGTTTTGCATCCAGTGATCTGTTGCTTTATTTTCCCGAGATAAAGTTTAGAAGCACAAGGGTGGCAATAAATGAACATATGGAAACAAGCATAAAGGGATTCTACTCTGTGGGAGACAGCTCGGGATACGGAAGCGGACTTAATATAGCTGCTGTAATGGGAATACTTGCAACTAGGGACATATTGAGCAAATAATTAAAAACCACCGGTTTTATCCTTGTACAGGACTGCAACCGGTGGTTGGTTATTTTATAAAGATTTATTTTTGTTGTCTTTAGCAGCAGATGTTCTTCTTACTTTTTCATTCATGATTATAGCCATAGCACCATCACCCGTAACGTTGGTAGCAGTACCGAAGCTGTCTTGTGAAAAGTGCAGGGCAATCATAAGGGCTAATTGATTCTGACCCAAAGAAAGCATGTTTTCCAAAAGTCCGAGGGCGGCCATGACTCCTCCTCCTGGTATTCCAGGTGCGGCGATCATAGTCACGCCAAGCATCAATATATAGGGGAACATAAGAGCGAAGTCAGGGTTGACACCTGTGGCCATGAGAAGTCCCATAGCCCCTAAGACTAAAGTAATAGTATCTCCTGCCAGATGAATAGTGGCACATAAAGGAACTACGAAATCAATAATATCTTCGTCTATTTTATTGGCACGGGAACACTCGATACTTACTGGGATGGTAGCAGCTGAAGACTGAGTACCGATAGCCGTGAAATATGCTGGAAGAAGATTCTTTATAGATGTAAAATAAGGTTTTTTACTGTATCCGCAGGCAATTGTATACTGGATGAGGATATACACAACCTGTAAAATAAGAATCATAAAAAATATACCTGAAAAAGATTTTATTGTGGATAAAAGATTTCCCTCAGCAGTTATTCTGGAAAAAATTCCAGCTATATGAACCGGAATTAGAGGGATAATTACAAAAGTAATAACTTTCTCAATTATCTTCTGAAAATCCTTTAAAAAATTTAAAAGAGTTTTTTCATTTTCAGATGTATTGGCAATCCCAAGCCCTAAGATGAAAGCAAGGATAAGAGCACTCATAATACCCATTATTTGAGGGATTTCTATGGAAAAATAAGGTGCTATGGAAACAGCTTCTGTACTGGTCAGTTCAAAGTTTTTTACAACCATTGGTAAGAAAGCTTTTCCGCTGAAATAGGCCATTAGTCCTGCAAAAATTGTAGAACAATATGCCAGGGCTGCAGTGGAAAGAAGTAAATTGTTTGCCTTTTTCCCAAGGTCTGCTATTCCCGGAGCCACGAAGG